>JAITKS010000003.1 GCA_031278315.1 Planctomycetaceae bacterium
AACTATTCGATTAAGACACAGTATTGGGAATATCTTGCAAAGTTAATGAGAGAAACTTCTCCGAATATGACTATCAAACTTCAAGCATTAAAAAACGCTATAAATGCAATGGCAACAAATGGCGATTTGAAACAGTTTATCAGTTACATTTCTGAAAACGCTTTTAGCAGATTGTCGGATTATGATCTGCAGCGTTTTGACGAAAAGTATATCAAAATTCTCTTGCTATCGTACTTATTTATGGATGAAAAATACATAGCAATGAGTGAATACGAAACGGTTACTGGACGTACAGATATTTTTCTGCAACGTAATCCAAACCCGAAATATTCGCAGATACGTTATGAATGGATTCTCGAACTGAAATATTGCAAAGTCTCGGATTCCCAAACCGAAATCGAAGCCAAACGCAAAGACGCACTCGCGAAAATCGACAAATACATCAACGCCGACCGAATAAAAGATCGCCCCAACTTGAAAGCCGCCGCGATTGTCTTTATCGGTAAAGATAAATTTGAAATAACAGAAGTTTTATAATCTACACTTTTCCAAAAATTTTCAACCTAAATTTTTTTGTTTTTCAACTTTTTTGGGATTATAAATTTTAAAATGATGTTAGCGAAAAATGAACTTGAAACCTTTGAGAAATTTCACTGAAATATCTGAAATATTACTAATTTTTTATTTTTCTAATCTGTATCGTTTAATTTTTCTGTCTAGGGTAGTACGTTCAATTCCTAGTTGTTTTGCGACTAAACTTTTATTCCATTGCAAATGTTCAAGAGTACGTATGATGTGATTTCGTTCAATGTCTTCGAGCGATAACGGAATAAATACGTCATGCGGTTCTTCTGTCATTCGAATACCCGATTCGCCTGTTGTATTTAGAGTTGATAGAAGTAAATCTTGCTCTTGAATACATTGTCCATTTCCCAAAACAACCGCACGCTCGATAACATTTTTTAACTCTCTAATATTTCCTGGCCATCTGTAACTTATCAAAGTTCTCATTGCGTCTGGATCGAAACCGTCGTATCTTCTTCCTGTTTCTTTGCAATATCGATCTAGGAAATATTCAGCCAAGAGCGGAATATCGTCCGCCCTTTTACGCAACGGCGGAACTACGATTTCTAATACTCTCAAACGGAAAAATAAATCGTGTCTGAATCGTCCTTCCGCAACTTCTTTTTCCAAGTCGCGATTTGTTGCTGCTAAAACTCTCACGTCAACCGAAATAGTTAAATTGCCGCCAACTCTTTCAAACGAACTGCCTTCAAGTACACGTAAAAATTTTGCCTGCAGCGATTGACTCATTTCGCCGATTTCATCTAAAAATAACGTCCCTGTGTTTGCGGCTTCAAATTTTCCGATTTTCCGTTCAGTTGCCCCTGTAAAAGAACCTTTCTCATGTCCGAATAACTCACTTTCAAGTAAATTTTCTGAAATTGCAGCACAATTCATACAAATCAGCGGCTTCGATTTACGCGGACTCGCCAAATGAATCGCCCTTGCAATAAGCTCTTTACCAACTCCGCTTTCACCGCGAATTAAAACAGTAGCTTTGCCGACAGCCGCACGCAAAATTAAATTATTTACTCTCGCCATTGCATCACTTTTACCTATTATTTCGCTATTCAGTTGCAATATTTCACGCAGATTATTATTCTCCTTGCGGGCTTGCGTAAGATTAGCTGCAAGCTCTTTTTGTTTATTCATGTTAGCTAGAGCAACACCAAGTGTATCAGCAACCGCAAGAGTATATTGCAAATCAGCGTCATCAAATTGCTTTTGTGCTTTAATTGTGTAAAGATGAATCAGCCCCTGAATTCCATTTTGAAAATGAATAGGAGCAACAAGAGTATTTATCATACCGCCGCTTTGTTTTATTTTTGAACCTGTTTTTGATGCAATATTAGGTTCATGAAATAAACAAGCTTCCTTCTTTTCAAATATTGTACTTACAATTGATTGCGTAATTACATTGTACTGTAAGTTTTCAAGAGTAGCATTGGCAACAAGACGAATATCAGAAGCGTTTTGAGACGATTTTAAATTATACGGAAACAACCATAATCCTGCGCCGTCTGCACCTGTAGCTTTGAGTAATCCTTCAATTGCTAGACGGGCGATATTATTTATTTCAATTGCCTTACCAAGTTGATACGCAAGACGGCAAAGTTCAACAGCTCCGTGTCCAGTGCGGGTTGTAATTTGCGATTGTTGTTTATCATCCGTATCGGTTTTTAGCAAAGACGTTTGTGAGGTTCGGCGTAAGATTCCAGTTGCTGTTTCGGCGTCAGCATCTGGTGCGCGTAGAGTATCACTTGTAACACCGAATATTCCAGAGTGAATTTCATCTTCTTCGATTCCAGTGACTGTATCAGTATTTTCCGGGATCCCGCAACCGAATTTCAACGTTGAATGTCCGATTTGAATTTGACTGTCTTGTTGCAATTCGCATGAGCTTGACAAAATTTGTTTATTATCAACAAAAGTCCCGTTACGGCTGCCAAGATCCTGTAGAAACCATTGACCGGAGTTGAAATAAATTTTTGCGTGAAAACGACTGCAACGGTCGTCAAGAAGAGTAATTTTATTTTCAGCAGCTCGACCGATAGTAATTTCGAAATCGGCGTTAAAAGAAACTAATTCTTTTTGGTCTCCGTTTTGGATTCTGATTAGGTATGCGTTTTCTGGTTGAGTTTGTGGCATGGAAATAACAATTAAATTTAAAAACAATTTTCATTTTCATTTTTTCGCCGGATCAATTAGTTTATCAAATGTTGAAAAAAGAGTTCTATAATTCCGGCGTTATTCTTTTCGGGAAAATCGTCGATGTAACATTTTTTGCGATCTGTTTTGCAGAAATAAAGTACAGTCCTATCAGAGTGAGTTGTTTCACGCGAGTTTGTATTTCATGAGTTTGTATTTTATTCGTGTGAGTTTGTATTTCACAAAATAAAAAATAGCAAAATATCCGTGAAATACTTCGTAATATAAAATAATATATAGGAACGGCACTTAATTCTGAACGCAAAACAACGATGTTATGTTACGGACAAATTTTAAGTACCGTTGCTAGCGAAACTGGAAAATTTTCACGGCACAATTACATTATGTTGAAAAAAATATTCCGCTGATAAGTTACAAAAATTAAATTTATTTATCTGTGAACTTTGTATTCTTGTTGTTTAATCAAAGACAAATTATCAGAGACACACATAATTTATTTTGTACATGCAAAGCACGATCAGTGAAAATCTAATCACTATGTAGATTTGACCGATAAAATTGACAATTACTAAATTAATCTTGAATTAGTAGTAACTTCTTTTATATGGTTGATCTTTAGCCTTTTTAATCAAAGACGGATTATCCCAATCGCATGCTATCGATCCTTCGTTATCGCAATAAGGATCGTATTCTTCTCTTGGTTCCCATTTCACATCATATACGACATGCTTACTATCGACTACTTTGCAGTAATATTTTTCGTCACCATAAGGTGCCGGCGCAAAATGCGGAGGATGCATGAAAGCAAACGTTTTACATTTTACATTATTTTTACCTTTTACATTAATTGTTCCGTATATGTTGGAATATTCTATAAATGTTCTCATTTTTTATCCTCCTTTTTTTGTTAGATAAACTGTTAGCGGCGAATTTTAACACATTTAATTCCGCCGTCTGCTCAATTTACTATACTCACGTTTGTACAGTAAATATCAATTCAAGATTTCATATTGTGATAGTTGTTAATTAAAAGTCAATATGTCTGACAAAAAAAAATAACTTTCTTAAAAAATAATTTTAGTGATATATCAGCAGAATTTTTGTATTCATCGTTGGCGGTAATTTTAATGATTAATTAAACCAGCCCTGAAAGGACGATAGGAAATAAAGCCGCGATTATTGTGTTTAGAGATTAGTTCGCATTTATTTTTTAAAACATGAAATCAAATGGATAAATTATCACACAAATCTAAAATTTAAAATTACAAAATCATATTCTCTCTGTGTTCTTTGTGTCCTCTGTGATTAATAAATAAATCGGAATTAGGTAACATTATTGAGCAGTTACAAAAGGGTGAAAAATAAAAATTCCGCTGATATATTACAAACGAGAATGTTCACAAAATAAAAAAATTCCGTAATTGTTCGTGTTTAAGATTTACCTTCCCCCTTGTTGTCATAGAAAAAGATATTAAAATGCTTTGCCTATTTTTTAGGAATTTTCTTTTATTTTAGGAATTTTCTTTTAATTGGAGGGTATGCGAATGGTGAGCGGTCTGATTCGAAATCAGATGCCGGGTAACCGGTTGAGGGTTCGACTCCCTTGCCCTCCGTTTTGATCTTTATTTGTAATATTTCAGTAGAATGTTTTTGTTTTTCAACCGGCTGCTAAATAGTTGCCGCAATTTAAAATTCCTATAGAAATTAAAGTATTATGTCACAACTTTTCTTTTTTAATGCAGAGCCGCATTGTAGTTTTGAAAATCATGCTCTTGCGGATACTGAAACTAAATATATTACGAATTACACAATATCATCGGCGGTGTCTGTTAAAATAGTTCTATTACTTATAACATGCGCCGTATCTTTGTTGGTGATCGGATGCAGCTGTAATACTGCAAAGAATTCACCTACTCACGGTCAAACTCCAAAATCTAATACAGATGACAGCAATTCGTGGACAACTGCTTACAACAAAGGACGCGAACTGTATGACAAAGGCGAATTAACAGAAGCGTCTTACTATTTTTCAAATGCGTTAGGTACTAAACCCGGTAATTACACTGTCATTAAAGCATACTATGACACGATGATGAAAATCAGTAATAACAATGGTGAAACCGATACTGACGTTTTGCAAATTGTAGAAGGTTTTTTGCAAAGTCAAATTCCGCACACAGAATACAACAATGTAGAAAAAATAATGATACTCTT
>JAITKS010000059.1 GCA_031278315.1 Planctomycetaceae bacterium
TGATCTTTCTTGTAACATTTACATTGAATCGCAACAAAACCGGAATCGTCATTCATTTCAGCAACGAGATCAATTCCAGTATCGCCGGAAGTTTTTTTATCCCAATCTTTCCAACGGACGACATTTTTATATTGAGTTTTATATTCCGGCTCATGCGAAAGATAAATCAGCACGAGTTCTTCAAAACGAGTCCCTTTATCCTGATTGGAAAATTGACCGTCACATATTTTTTGAATACTAGTCTGAATGTTCATTTTTGTTTTGATTCTTTTAATTTATTATTTAAAAATCCTGTAAATCCTGTCATCCTGTAATCCTGTAATCCTGTCAAAAAACAAAACTAAAGATGCGGTCGAGACGCCCGCGTTCCCGAAAAAAAATAAATTATTTCATGGAAAAATTCTACTGAAATATTACCGAATTTACTTGTTGATATTATCGTCGAATAATGCGTATTCTTTAAATTCTCGACGATGTATTAGGAAAGCATGAAAAGAAGAAATGAAAGTATGATCAATTCCGATTTCTGGTCTGACATTTATGAATTTAATTTTTGATACGTGTTCTTTCTGAATTTCTGAAGTACAAATTCCGTTTCTGCCTACAGCTCGCGGGCTGCCGATTCCTTTAAGTAACGGATAAAGAAATAATGCAGGGTCAGCAGTATTTATGTTGACCAGTAATTTATCAGTAATAGAAAGTAAATTACCATATTTTTTATTTTGTCCGAATTGATCTTGATCAATTGCCGCAGATAAAAAAACAACTCGAAATTTTTTTGTTGTACCAGTTACATTATTTTCACCGCTTATTTTATTTGATGTAATTTGCTCGGTTGCTAATTGCTGTAAAGCAGAACTAATTAGACGCGTCCCATAACTAAAACCAATCAGAGAAACTTTACTTTCAGGTTTTAATTGTTTTAGAAAATCGGTCAGATACTTTGATTCAGAATCTGCCTTTTTTCCGGCATTGATTGTATCCGATTTAATACCGCAACTTTCTTTTTCTGAATCCCAGCTCCAAAATAGAAATCTGTGTTCGCCGAAATTGCGGGTCAATTTACTAAAATTAATTCCGAATTGTTTCGCTTCGGGATATGTCATTTTGTAACCGTGCGTAACAATAACCAACGGCTTTTCAGGATTATGAGATTGCACGAAAATATCTAAAGCTGATGTCCGCCATTTGCAATTATTATCCAATTGTTTTATTTCAAATTTGCGCCGCGTATCGACAAACCAAGCGTCAAACGCACTAGCTGACAAATTAGTCATAACAAAATAACAAAAAGTCAAAATAAAAATTAGCTTTCGCATAATAAAAAAATTCCTTGATCGGTTAAATGGATTACAAACAAATCTTATTTCATTGTAATATTTCAACGGGATAATTTATTGGGATAATTTATTGTTGGCGGAACGAGGTTGTCTCTATATTTCAAAACAAAAAACAAAAATTCAACGTATGATAAATATACTGTGATAAATATACTGTGATTTAAAAATATTGTAATATATCAGCGGGATATTTTTTTTGACAGGATTACAGGTTAGTGGTCAGTGGTTAGTGGTTAGTGGTTAGTTCGCATGCGGAGATTATTACGGGTTCTAATTTCGAATCATTAATTACTATCCTGTCAATTCTGTAATCCTGTCAAAAAAACAAAACTAAAGATGCGGTCGAGACGACCGCGTTCCCGAAAAAAACAATTATTCCGCTGATATATTAAAAATTTTCTACTTATATATTACATTTCATTTACATAACAAATAACAAAGCAGTCTCACATTATCCGCATAATCAATCAAAAGAGAATCACTAAAAATGAAATTTAATTTTAGAGATTTACATTATGATTACGGTATTGGAGTTGGATTTTCTATTTTTTTTGCTTGATATGCGGTCATCCAATTTCTCAAAGCAGTTGCAGCGGCGTCTCTGATAGATATTGAATGCTCGCTGAACATTGACTTTATCAATGTAACGGCTTCTTTTGTCATAACGGTACTCAAGGCATGAATAGCTGCAACTCTTGTACTGTTGTCGTCATCGTGTAATGCAATTTCAATTAAAAGCTCTTGAAATTTTTCTGCATAACCTGTAGCAGCTGCTGTCATACACGCTGTCAAACGCCGAATAGCAATCGGCGACATAATATCATCGCTTATTACTTTCAACGTAAACGGATCAACAATTCTCACGTAACGTCCTAAAGCTTTCGCTGTTTCTGGAGTCATTTGCAATATCCGAGCTTCAAACGATTCGATGTGAATTTCTGGAATCATGTCATAAATAGCTTTACGAATTTCACTTTCGGGGCGTTCTACTAATCTTGCGAAATGTTGGTCAACTTCTCTTACGTCACGTGATTTGAGTAATCTGAAAATTTTTGCACAAGTTTCTGCGTCTGGATCGTTAATCGATTCTAACAGCAAAGCATTGACTTCATCTCCGATAATTCGTTTCATTGCGTCGACTGTTGCACGTTTTGCTTCGGGCGAAGAGTTTTTCATAAAATATCGATAAAGACGTAATTTTTTATCTTTCGGCATTCCAGAATATTGAACGAGTTGTATTGCTTGCGGCTCAAAGCAGTGAATTAAATCAGCCAATTGCGGATTTGATTCGTCAAACCAATTAAATCCTTTAAATCGTTTCAAGCTGTCTTTCATTATATCTGTTGGATTTATTCCGACCGTTTCCAGCATTTTTTGTACGAATATTTTATCTGATCTCTGCATAATTATTTCATCGATAACAGCAGGACTGTCTAAGTCTCCGAAAAAGCTCAATAGCAATCGAATATAACTTCCGTGCGTTCCATTCAACAGTAACTCCGCCGCACGCTGACAAGCAATAGAACGATGATCGCCGACAACAGTTTTTAATGGGTCATAATCTTTTTTCGTAATAATCAAAAGCGACATTATAACCTCATCGATCTTATTAACAGCATACCGCTTGATCGGTGTATCGAGTTGCTGAACGAACCAATCTCTACGCCGATCGAGATTACGGCGTTCAAGATCAGATGGACATTTCGCAAGATCGTTATAAAAGAAATCGGATAATTGAATAAGCATTTTTCGAGTTAAAGCTGCAAGACTTTCGTCCGAACTGTCGATTCCGCTAACAACAAACGGCAAACTCTCATATAACTTGTATCTCAAGACAATTCCAGCCGCAACTTCACGTAATTTCTCATCACCTGAACGCAATGCTGCATCTGTAACGCGTGTCAAACGCTCGCTTGTAACACGAGTCCATAAAGGTTCATTGGCAACAAAATGCTCAAAAAGTTTGATATAAAGACGCGAATCTTTTTTGTAATATATCGCATCAAATGTTAAATGACGAATACGATCGTCAGTATGATCTAATAACGGAAACAAAACCTCTATCGACGTCGGGTTTGGTGATTTCCCTAAAAATCTAATTGTTCGCTCAACAAATTCTGACATTTTAATTCTTATCTAATTTCTAACTGTTAATGTGATATACTAAACGCACTTTAATTTTCTGCGGCTTAAAAATATTTCTCTGATATATTACAAATCGGCTAATGCAAAAATAATGAAATAACATCAACATCCGCAGAATTATCCCGATTATCACGCGTGCCAATTTCGACGCTATTTTACATAAGATTTGTTATAAATGTACCCCCCTGTTATCTATCGGCAATAAAATTAAAAAAAATAAATTCGGAAGGTCAAACAAATGTCTTGAATTTAATGTTTCAGATAATAATTCCGAGTTTCCTTTTTTGTTTTTTTGACAGGATAAAATAGCGGTTAGCGGTCAGTGGTTAGCGGTTAGTAGTTAGTTCGCATGCGGAAATTATCAACGGATACTAAGTTCAAATCACTATGATTTCAAGTTTTGATTCTTTTAATTTATCATTTAAAAATTCTGTCAATCCTGTAATATAGTAATCCTGTAATACAGTAATCCTGTCAAAAAAACAAAACTAAAGATGCGGCCGAGACGACCGCGCTCCCGAAAAAAATAAATCAAAGTCCAGACATTATGACTTGGCATATACAACTTATATTTATATCGCTACAATGTACACCTTCGAATTTTCAAGCAAACGAAGTATTCACACTGCTCATACATTTTGCTCATGCTGTAAATATCAGTTTGAGCTGTCTGCATTCCAACCAGATTCAGACATTTACGTACTCATGCGGCTAAAAATTCATCGATAACGAAACGTCTATCAACTAAACCAATTTTAATTAAAGGAGAACCCTTTTATGGGAAAAATTTTACTCGGCGTTAACATGGAATACATTCGCTCCGAAGATAAACCATTTGAATGGGGAGTTGCAAAAGCTGCAGAACT
>JAITKS010000180.1 GCA_031278315.1 Planctomycetaceae bacterium
TGTCGGATTCTTCACAATAATCGTGTCATAATATCCTGCCGCCCTTTCAGGGCTTCGGGGAGGGGGGACTTTTACCCGCCCCGCTGGGGCGGGCTATAATCCTGGTGCCCTTTCAGGGCGATTCTAGTTTTATGCGTAAACGGTCACCTTTTTCGTTACAAAAAATAAAACCGAATTTTAAAGTACAATAAGTATATTACATTTATTTTTATACATGAATGATTATCTTTTTCGTTACAAAAAATAAAATTGATATGTAAAGACACAATACCTTATGTCTCTATATTGATATCTACATTGATAATTGTCCGGATTTTAACATGCTTACAATTATTCAACTGATCTATTATCAATTTTTTTGTTTCATTGCGTCGAATAATATTCTTGATGTACTTTGCCTCATAATTCGCGGGTCAACTTCCTTACCTTCGATCAAAGTTTTACGGATTTCTTTTCCTGAAATGAAAACCGGTTTTTCGTCTTTATGATTATCCATCAAATCGACTTTTCCAATTGATTCATAATAAGCAGCAAAACCAACTTTTAGAGGTTTAATTTTCAATTCACCTTGCAAGTTATTGAATATATTTTGTGCGTCGAAATCACCCCAAATTGCGGTTCCGTCGTGATACGGAGCGTCGGCATGTTTGCGTCCGATGATCAAATCAGTGAACCCATAATTTTGACGATAAATTGCATGCATTACCGCTTCTTTGGGACCTGCATAAAACATCTTAATATCCAGCCCAATCAATAGAACTCTCTCACTCAACGAGCCGCCTATTTTTCGCCAAAGCTCTTCATCCTTGTCGCCTTCACCTAACGTCTGATTTTCAATCAAAGCCTCGTAAGTTTTCATTCGTACTTCGGCACTAACATCGTCCGATTTTGTCTCCCCGACAAGCGGATTCAAACAAGCACCGGCATTGAATCCATTTCTCAATAACTCTTCCAATCCATAAACTAACGCATACTCATGCGCCCGATGTAACGGATTACGCGTTTGAAATGCAACAACCCGCTCCCAACCGCAAGACATAAACAATTGACGCACTTCAAACGGCGTCAAAATATATTTATCGTAACGATTAATCTTCTGTTTCGGTAAGACTGCTATCTTGCCGCCAAGTAAAAATGTTTTATCAGCATCTTGTTTGAGAACCATATCTGCACCAGGATGATCAGTACGGTCTGTTAAATAAACATTTTTAAGATACTTCATTTTGTCCCAATAAAATTTAGATGTAACTTTCAAAGCTGCAACAATCTCATTTGCCGAATTAACGACAGCAACTTCATCATCAAGTTTAATTTTATCGGCGTTTTCTTTTGTTACCGGTAACGAAATCGGAATAGTCCAAGCGTATTTTTTAGCATTTATCTCAATTATCGATTCGTCCAAAACTCTATTAAATGTATCTTCGTTCATCGGTCCATCGAGCGGCGTAAGTGTACCGTCGGCGAAACGATAAATAGTCGATAAATCAGCATCACTCACCGGAACTTTGAGCGAATCCGATATTCGCAATTTAACAGATTCTATAGCATGAGACGGAACTGTACAATTTACAAGTTCAATTTCGCCGCCATGAGGTTCAATTTGGTTTTTATCTCTTTGCATTACGTTAATGTTAAGGTTGAGGTTAAAGTTTAATGTTAAAGTTAAATGTTAAAGTTAAATGTTTAAAGTTTAATGTTAAAGTTTTGATAATATACCGATTACACTTTAAAATTCGTTTTTTATTTTTTTTCGGGAACGCGGTCGTCTCGACCGCATCTTTAGTTTTGTTTTTTGACAGGATTTTTAAATGATAAATTAAAAGAATCAAAACTTGAAACCATAGTGATTTGAACTTTAGAATCCGTGCTAATCTCCGCATGCGAACTAACAACTAACCACTATACACTAACCACTATTCTGTAATCCTGTCAAAACAAAAATTCTACTGAAATATTACTTTATTTTTTAATTATCCATGTAATCCGCATTCAGTTTTTTGTTTTCCAGCCCATCTGCCTGCGCGTTCATCTTCACCAGCGGAAGTTGGACGCGTACAAGGTTGACATCCGATACTTGTGTAACCTTGATCGTATAGTTTATTGTACGGAACAGATTCTTCAACGATTCTTTTCCAGACATCTTTGTTTGTCCAATGAGCTAACGGTGCGATTTTTACTAGTCCGAATTTTGCGTCCCATCCGACAACCTGAGTATTAGCACGAGTCGAACTTTGATCTCGTCTTAATCCTGAAATCCAAGCGTCGTAATTTGGGGCGATTGATTCTAATACTTTTATTTTTCTTTCGTAACAACATCGATCCGGATCGATATTGTACAAAGCACCGCCGTTAATTGTTTCGAATTCGGCAACGGAAATATCAGAAGTACGGCGTATTATTCCGAGTCCGTATTTAACGTTGATCTGATCGAATAATTCGAGAGTTTCGGGAAATTGATAACCTGTATCGAGATTGAAAATCGGGATACGCAAGTTCAATTTTGCAAGCATCGACAAAATAACACAACCGCTATTTCCAAGTGCAGTTCCCATTGTCAATTTGGGTGAATATGTATTGTAAGCCCAAGTCAAAATATCTTCTGGAGAGCTTTTATCCAACGCAACATTCCATCGCTCAATAAATTCTGCCTGCTCCGGCGTAGGAATTTTTTTTATTGTAATCATGATTATACAATATACTATAATCTATTTTTTGTAACGATTAAGTTAAACATTAAAGTGCGGGCAATAAAAACCGCCAACCGTTCCCGCACAAAATGAATTAATCTATATTTTGTGATATTTTCAGAGAATGTCCATAATACCGTTTTAACAAATCATTTTATTCCGTAACGAAGAGACACAAAGACACAATACCTTGCGGCTCTCTGTTGAGACATAAGAAATTGTGTCTCGGCATTTCAATTTTATTTATTGTAACGAAAACCGAATTTTCAAATGTGAGGAATATTATAAGAACAAGTAACTCAGAATAGTTACGAAATATTATTATCTTTGTAAGGTAAATATTCGGGTTTAGGAATTAAGTTTTTCGATTGATGATATGCGACAACTCGGCGTACTACAACATCCAATGTTTCTTTTACCATTACGGAATCGCCGTTAGTCAGAGTTATCAATGTATCGGGGCAGCTCTCAACGTACCGGATCAATTCGGCGTTGAGTATAAATTCTTCTTTATTTAAACGTGTTAATAAGATCATTAATTTTATCGATTATACATAATTGATTTTTGTAATATATCAGTAGAATAATTTATTGTTATCGGGAACGCGGTCATCTCGACCGCATCTTTAGTTTTGTTTTTTGACAGGATTACAGGATTGACAGGATTTTTAAATAATAAATTAAAAGAATCAAAACTTGAAAACATTATTTAGTTGTTAATGATTCGAACTTATAATCCGTGATAATTTCCGCATGCGAACTAACCACTGACCACTGACCACTGACCACTGACCACTAACCACTAATAATCGTGTCATAATATCCTGTTGCCATTTCAGGGCGATTCTAGTTTTATGCGTGAGCTGTCACCTTTTTCGTTACAAAAAATAATACCGAATTTTAAATGACAATGAGTAATATATCGGCGGAATTTTTGTTTCCTGTATTTTGTGTATTATTTTTTATGTTAATTTATTCTTAACAATGCGTCATACATTTCGATTGACGTAGTCATAATTTTTGCGTTTGAACGATACATTGCGGACGCTAGAATCATGTCAACGATTTCTTGAGCCATATCTGTATTCGACAGTTCTAAACTTCGTCCTCTAATCGAGCCTACACCATCCGAGCCTGCTATTCCGATTTTTGCGTCACCTGAATTTGTACTTACTTGATACAAGCTGTCTCCCGCTTTGTATAAGCCTTCTTGATTTATGAAAGTAGCTAATGGAATTTGTCCGAGCGGTCTTTCTACACCGCTTGTAAAAATTCCAATAATCATTCCGTTTTCGAGGATGTTGTAATCGTACAATGTTCCTGCGCCTGCTCCGTCTTGGTAAGTTTGCGAGAGTTCCGGCGAGTTTGCAGCTAGTGCCATTACCGCATCAAGATTCATATTGAACTGAAAATCAAGCGGACTTGATGACGCAATACTTGTCCGTTCTACAGAAATTGTTGTATTTGTTTCACCGATTAGCCGTCCGTTTTGGTCGAATCTCAATAATCCTGTTCCTGTTGCAATTGCAGTTCCGTCTGTTGGTTGGTTATCGGGCGAATCTGCGTACCATCGATATACTGTTTCGGTATTACTTTTCGATTCGAGTACCATTGTCAGACGGATACTCACGGGAGCGCCAAGCGAATCGAAAACTTGCAAATCACTCGACACACTTTCGCCTTTGCTTTGTTGAATTTCAGTCCAACCGAGATCGAGTTGATGTTGTTGTTGCAACGTATCGGCGGCTTGTAATTCAAGTTCATTCTGTTGTCCCGAATTGCCGAGAATAAACATTGACCCGTTTATCACATACGCCCCTTGAACTCCGCCGTTAATCAATTTACCTATATCGCCTTGATCAGCTGTAACGCCGTCGGCGGTGTTGCGGATTCCAAATGATTCATTCAAAAATTTCAAGTAATCTGTAACAGTTGTTTCGTTGGTAATTTCAAGTGTTGCAGCTTTAAGCGAGATTCCGCCTTTAGTTGGTGTGAATGTTAAAGTACCTGTTTCAAATGTATGAACGAACTCACCGTTGTCGAAATTACCGACATCAATAAGTTTTGTTGTTCCTGTAATCAGTGTGTTACCGCGTCCGGCTTCGTTCATTTCGAGATGAGAGCCGTTGCTCAAATCGGCGTCTGATATTCGGTCGATCAAAGTTGCGTTTGAATCCATGTTACGGATTTCGCCGACTAGATAAAAAGTTGCCGGATCGGTTGATGTATTTCTATAAATTCGTCTTCCGCTCCAATCGCCTGATTCGTCAACGGGCAAGCCGGACAACATTAATTGACCTCCGTTGACATTGTATGAATTGCTAACTAATACGGGTCGGCTTTCGTTTCCTGCTGCGTCGAAGTAAGTAACGTAATAGTCGTAGCTGCCGTTTAGTCTGCTTTCATTTAAAACCGGTTTTGTGTTTAAGTCAGAGGATGCAATTGTGTCGGTGTAAGTTGATTGAAGTGTATTTGTGAGTTGATCGACAAGATAAAAATCCGGTTCGATTGATGGATCGGCGGGTTCGATTGCTCTATAAATTTTAAGTGATGTATAACCGGCGGGAATCATTGGTAAATTATTTATCGTCAATGAATTTTGACCGGATTGAATTTCAGCTTGAAGCGGTGCCGAGTAATCTGATTCGATTCCATTTGTGTCTGCGAAAGCGAATCGGTAAAGATATTTTCCTTCGCCGATATTTCCGCCTGACGTGTTTGAGCCGCTGATAGTTGTAAGACCTTCAACATTGGGTTGAATTATTTGAGTTATACTGCCGGCACTTGAAGGCGGAGCAGATTTGGAGAGATCGGTCATTGGTTTTGTACGCAGAACAGTTCCTTGAGTTGCGGATTCACCGGCAGCGTTTAAGATACCTTCTATTTGAATTTCAGAAGTTTCTTGTGCGATGTGCATTTCGTTAATAGGAATTTTCAGTGTTGTCAAAGTATCGTTTTGGATTCGGAATTGATCATCGATTCCGTATCCCATTACGTACATTCCGGTATTTGTGACGAGAACGTGATTGGAGTTAATTTTTAGAGCGCCGTCTCGAGTGTAGTAAGTTTGACGGGTCGAGTTCGGGTCGGCGGAATCGCGAACGATTAGAAATCCGTTACCGTTAATTGCAATATCTGAAGCGGTCATTCCTTCTTTGAAAGAACCTTGTGAGAAATCGGTTGTAACGGATGCGAGTTCGACGCCCATTCCAATTTGCAGCGGATTTGAACCGGCAGTATAAGTTTGACCTTCACCGTAACCGTAATTGTAAATGTATGAAATAAAAGATGAAAAATCGGGACGTTCTGCTTTATAACCCCACGTATTAGCATTAGCGAGATTATTACCGGAAACGTTAATAGATTTTTCTGCCACTCCCATTCCTGTTTGGGCAATATGAATTGCCGATGTTAATCCGAGACTCATATATTTTTGTACAAAAAAAATTTTTTTCTTTTCTATTTTGGCAACTTCTAAAAAAAACTAATTTTAAAAGGAATGAGTATGTTTTATCTAGTACTTTTTTTTGTGCAAAAAAAGTCTAAATATGAGATCGAGACGATCGTATTCCTTCTAAAAAAAATTTTTACAAAAGGTTTTTAGAAATTCCCTTTTTTTTTGATTTTCTCATCTTTTCAAATTCAACTTATTTCTTACCTTAATATCAGCTCGTGTTGACATACAGCTTGTGTTATGATTTTTCGGCGATTTAAAAGTTAGTTAGTTTACAAGTCTATTTTCTGACTAGGCGAGGCGAGTAAGTTATTTGAGTTGAAACGAGTAAGCTAATCGAGTTGAAAATTAAAGTAGAGTTATTTAAATATCGGCTTAATTAAATCTTGAACGAAAGCATATTTAACGTGTTACAAAAATTTCGCCTATTTTTCCTACAATACTTTATCCGCAAGCTCGCAATTAAATTTCGTCTATACAAAAAGTGGTAATATATCAGAGAAATATTTGCGGTCATTGTTATAAGTAGTAATTTTAAAGATTAATCAAACTAACCCTAAAAGACCCGATCGGAAATTAAAGACGCAATTATTAGTATTTAGTTCGCATTTATTCTTTAAAACACGAAAATCATATACAACCTCTTTTCGTGTGTTTCGTAATTTTTCGTGTGTTTCGTGTTGAAAAAAATCGTGTGTTTCGAGTTTAAAAAATTTTCATAGAATTTCTCAGAGGTTTCAAATTTATTTTTCACTAAACCTTATTCTCAACCTTATTTTTCGTAACTAAAACTATTCATCAAAAAAAATTTACGCAATTTAAGATACATAAAATTATATTGTTATAATGTTTTTGATAGTTAATTATATAATCGAAAAAGTTTTTTAGTCAGAAAAAATTACCCCCCGTCTTGCAAGAAGTCAAAACGTGCCTATAATTTCGCACCTGTTAAATGAGTTCAAGTAAGAGTCACACGATGAGAGTCATACGAGTCAGTGATTAAATGATTAAGTAATAAAACATGTAAAGACAATTTCATTAAACACAATTTAAACAAAATTGTTTACGTAAATCATAAATCGCAATCGATTGTAAAACATAAATTGTGAAACATAAACAGATCAAATATAAGCGGGCGTAGCTCAGTTGGTAGAGCACGACGTTGCCAACGTCGTTGTCGACGGTTCGAACCCGTTCGCCCGCTCTTTTATTTTGAATCTTTGGGCTGAATAGTGATTTATTTGATTCTGTTGATCGGTGTTTTCAAGAACTGTTCACTACTTAAATTTAAATTTATTTTTTTGTCTGCCGCAAAAATATTTTGTATTTTGTAACTGTCCAAGTTTTTTATCTTTGATAATACAATGAGCTTAATAAGTAATATTTTGATGAATGCCGCTTTAACTAGAAGTAAGCTCATTTAACTAATAATAAACAATAAATTAAAACAATTGAGAGTAAACTTATGTCCAATACGGATACAAACGAAGTTAAAATAAAATTGTCAACTAACGTCAAAGTAATCAGTACTTGTGAACGTGTTGTTGAAATTACTGTGCCGCAAAATGAGGTTGAACGTTATTGTAGAGAACAATACAACGAAATAGAATCTCATGCACAAATTCCCGGTTTTCGACCAGGTAAAGCACCGCGATCTCTAATCGAAAAGAAATTTAAACGCGAAGTTAAAGATCATGTCAAAAGAAGTATAATATCGGACGCCATTCAATCAATAAATGATGATATCGATTTCGTACCTATAAGCGAGCCTAAACTCGATATAGATTCTTGCGATATTCCAGACAACGGACCCTTCGTTTTTGATTTCTCAATTGAAGTCCGCCCCGAATTTAATCTGCCTGAATGGAAAGGACTATATATCGAAAAACCTGTACGTGATATTAAAGCCGAAGATATCGACCGCGAAATTATAACTATACTCGCCGAACATGGTACACTATTACCAATAAATAAACCGGCAGCTAAAGGTAATTATATAGACGTAAATATTACCGCAAAACTCAACGATAATGTAATTAATTATCGTGAAAATGATGTAATATGTATCAAAAAAGACCTGCTGTTTCAAGATTGCGTAATTAAAGATTTCGATAAACTCGCAGAAGGCGTAAAAGAAGGCGATAAAATTTCAACTCAAATAACTATTTCTGAATTCGCAAAAAATAATAACGCAAGAGGTCAAAATGTCGATATTACTTTTGAAGTAATCGGCGTAAAACAAATTGAACTCCCCGAAATATCAACAGAACTGCTAAAACAATTAGGCAGCTTTAATGACGAAGCAGATTTCAGAGATTCTGTTCTAAATAACTTAAAAGAACGAATCGCTTGTGAACAAAATTCAAAAATTCGTCAACAAATTACAAATCTTTTGGCAAAATCATCTGAAGCTGCTGATTGGCAATTACCAACTGAATTTCTAGAACGTCAAGCTGAACGTGAATTCAAACGCATTGAATACGAACTAACAAGCAGCGGTTATTCGCCCGAATATATCGCATCACAAGAAAATATGCTGCGGCAAAATGCAAACGAAGCAACCGCAAAAGCTCTAAAAGAACATTTCATTCTGGAAAGTATCGCTGAATCAGAAAAAATCACAGATACAGAAGAAGATTACAATTATGAAATTGAATCTCTCGGAAAACAATATGGTTTCTCGCCGCGAAAAATGAGAGCTTATATCGAGAAAAATGGTCAAATGGATATCTTACGAAATAAAATAATAGAAAAAAAAGTATTACATTTAGTCGCACAATATGCTAACTTTGAAGAAATTCCATTTGATTTTGAAGTACTCGATGCGGAAGCTCTTAAATGGTCAATTACAGGAGGAGATAACGAAATAAATAAAGCAACTGCCGAAGACCTAAAAGCCGTTCACAAAGAATTTGAATACAAGAAAAAAATTGATCCCAATACGCGAATCAATTAATTAATGCAATGCCGGACTTATTGAGAAACTAAAATAATAGTAATATATCAGTGGAAATTTTTGTTTGTCATTGTTATATTTAGATAACTTCTAAAAACTAATATCAGGCGGAACGCAGACAGAATGCTGACGTCCCGCCTGATCTTTTGTTTACACAAAACGCCTAAAATGCGGTCGAGACGACCGTGTTCCTTCTAACAAATTTTTACATTAGATTTTTAGAAATTTCGCTGATATATTACAAAAATGAATCATTACAAAAACTAAAAAAATATACATAATTACAGAAATATTTATCCAACACAAATGTAAGATTAACTAATTTTACTGATAAGTTACTACGCAAATGTTGCTGTCTGAAATATAAGTTTACAATATAAGTTTACAAATTAAAAAATGTAAATTATAAATACAAAATATGTTGTAAAAATACATAAAAATTTTCTTTGAATTGGTATCTTAATTGTAATAAATAAATCACCAGAGATTCTTTGTGATTTAATTCTATTCTTGTTTGATAATTCAAGTCGAGTGTGATTAATTGTCCGTTTGAAATTGCAATCAACGAACATAATCTTCTCAAAAATCGAATAGATAGATTACAAGAATTTATAATTGTTCAGACAGAATTATTTGAACGGGAATTTAAACTGTTCTCATTTGAATTTTCAGTAAAATCTGTCTGTTAAAACTTAAAACAAGGAGTAAAAAATGCAAAAAAGTATCGGTATTAATAGAATATTTTCAACAATAAATATTCTTTTAACATGCTTATTTTTAGAGTTGATGTTTTGTACGTTTACTGTTGAAGCGTCGAAACTAGTTGAGATTAATCTCGCTGCGGGAGCGGGATTAAAGGATTGTTTGAATGCACAGATTGCTTTGTACAAAAATGTTGCGCCGAATATTAAAATTACACCTAATTATGAAGCGTCAGGCAAGCTGCAAGAGCAGATTGGAAACGGTGCGCCGGTTGATTTATTTATTTCAGCAAATCAAGAGAAAATGGATTTGCTCGAGAAGCGTAATCTTGTTGTTAAAGGCACGCGTATAAATTTGGTACAAAATAAGATCGTTTTGATTGCGCCGAAATCGAGAGAAAGTGCTATTCATTGTTTTAATTGTCTTGGAACAGAAAAGTTGAAAGACAAAGGTATAGCAATTGGCGACCCTAAAGTTGTTCCGGCGGGTAAATATGCTGTCGAGGTTTTTAAGTCGTTGAAGATTTCGGAAAAGGTTATGTCTAAAGCGGTATTGGCTCAAACTGTACGTCATGTATTGACTTATGTAGCACGCGGTGAGGCCGATGCCGGAGTGGTTTATTACACTGATACATTAATTATGCCGGATAAAGTTAAAATTATTGCGGAAGCTCCTGAAGGCAGTTATTCGCCTGCTATATTTCCTGCCGCTGTTATTGCAACTGGAAATAATCCCGAAGGAGGTAAAGCATTCCTAAAGTTTTTAACATCACCTGAAGCTATAAAAGTGTTCAAAAATTTCGGATACTCTATACCTAAACAATAAAATTTTTGTAATATATCAGCGGAATTTTTGTTTTTCAATTTTAACGGTTCGTGAAAAACAAATTTGCAATCTTTCAAATGTTTCACTGATATATTATGAAAAAATAAATTATTTCACGGATATATTATAAAATTCTTTATTGATATTACATATTAGCAAATTTAATTATTAAAATGGACTGGTCGCCTTTTTTTATTTCTGTTAAGACGTCATTTTGTGCGACGGTGATAGCATTTTTTGTTGGGATATTTCTTGCTCGATTTGTTAGCCGATTGAGTGTGCGGGTTCGAGGCGTGGTTGATGTTATTTTAACGTTACCGTTGGTATTACCTCCGACTGTAGTTGGATTTTGTTTACTTTTGGTTTTTGGTTGGAACAGTCCGGTTGGTCAATTTTTGCGGCGGCTTGGTATTCGAATAGTGTTTTCGTGGGAGGCGACTGTGATAGCGGCAGCTGTAGTTGCGTTTCCGTTAATTTATCGGACTGTCAGAGGTTCTTTTGAACAGGTAGATTCGAATATTGTAGATGCAGCACGAACATTAGGTTTGTCTGAGTTTACGATATTTTGGCGAATTTTATTACCGCTTTCTGTTCCCGGATGTATTGCAGGACTGATTCTAGGATTTACGCGGGCGTTAGGTGAATTTGGAGCGACGTTAATGATTGCCGGTAATATTCCGCAGCGTACTCAAACGATACCGATAGCAATTTGGAGTGCTGTCGAGGGTAATGAAATGAACGCAGCGATGATTTGGGTCGTGTTGATAATTATTATTTCGTTTTTTATTATTCTTCCGCTTAATTTATTGGGAGGCAGACGTACATGAGTATTGAAGTTGACATAGTAAAGCGGTTTCGGAATTTTGAGCTTGAGGTCTCTTTCAAAGCTGGTGAGGAGCGGTTAGGAATTTTGGGTGCATCAGGGTGTGGTAAGAGTGTTACGTTACGGTGTATTGCCGGGGTGATGCAGCCGGATTCTGGCCGAATAGTTATTGGCAGTAGAGTTGTGTTTGATTCTAAGTGTCGGATAAATTTAGTTCCGCAGTTAAGGCGGGCGGGGTTATTGTTTCAGCATTATGCGCTTTTTCCGACGATGTCTGTACGTAAAAATTTGGAAATCGTGTTAAATCGGAAGCCGCGGGCGGTGCGGAATAATCGTGTTGAAGAGATAGCAGAAAAATTTCGTTTAATTCAATTCATTGATCAAAAACCGCCGCAGTTGAGCGGCGGTCAACAGCAGAGAGCGGCGATGGCAAGAATTTTTATTTCGTCACCCGAGATGATTATGTTAGACGAGCCGTTATCTGCTTTGGATAGTTTTTTGCGGCTTAATGTCGAGACAGAATTGTTAGAAGAGTTAAAGTCGTTTGAGGGAACTGTATTATTTGTATCTCATAACAGGGATGAAATGTATAGAATCTGTGAGCGGATGTTAGTGTTGAACGAGGGCAAAGTTGAGACAATTGGTACAACGGCGGATTTATTCCGTAATCCAGAAACGTTGGCAGCAGCAAGACTAACGGGAGTAAAGAACATAGCGTCAGCTGTTGCTGTAGGTAAGCAGTTAGCGGATGTTCCTGATTGGGGAATAAGATTAAAAACAGATAAAGAATTACCGTCAGAAAAATTTTTTATTGCCGTGCGAGCTCATCATATTAGGGAGGCGTTACCGTTTGAGAATATAAATTGTTTTGATTTCAACGTAGAAAGAAAACAAAGCGAACCTTTTAGGATAAAAGAGATTTTAACAACATGCCGAAAAAATGATACAGTAGAAAATCATGTTATCAATGACATAGAATCAAAAATAATAAGCGCAACAAAAATTCCTTTAATAAGATTTATTTCAGGATCACAAGACCCAATTTTTTTGCGTGAAGAATTTTCAAACAAGCAGCGTCTTTGTATTCCGCCGCAACATCTGATGATATTATGCGGTTCGAGTGATAAATTTCTATGATTCTATGTTGAAATATAAAAAAAGTTTTTGATATATATTTCGTGTAATCTATAAGTAGAATTTTTATTTTTATTTTTTTGTGTAATATATTATTCATACTTGACAATGCGAGTTATTATCATAGTAAGGAAGTAGAAGAGTATAGTTGTTCATCATCATTTTATTGTTGTATTTTTTGGGGGGTGTAAAACGTATCGTCCTGCCATTTGTCGGGATTGCTGATAATGTAATCGGCAATGGTTTGATATGATTGCCAATCGCGGATAATGTGTTCAAAATAATTGCGTTGCCATAATTTACCCAAATATTCGTTTCGTGATTTTGCAATTTCCAAACATTTTTTCATTACCAATGATTTGAATGCGCCAACCATTTGCCCAACGGTAGGGGCGGGGCTTGCCCCCGCCCTGTTATTGTTTGCCCCCGCCCCGTTATTGTTTGCCCCCGCCCCGTTATTGTTTGCCCCCGCCCTGTTATCGTTGGGGTTTGGGGTGTTGTTATTTGGGGCGGGGGCAACATTATTTGGGGCGGGGGCAAGCCCCGCCCCTACGGCACCAATTTCGATTATCCCGTGAAAATGATTTGGCATAACGCAATATTCGTGCAATGTAATGTTCGGGTAACGATTTTTCAAATCATTCCATTCATTTTCAACGATTTTGCCGATTTTATTCAATACCATTTCAACGTAGGGGCGGGGCTTGCCCCCGCCCCTACAAGGTCAATTATTTTTCGATTTTTGCAACTAGCTCGATTTCGATTTTTGCGCCGAGCGGCAGAGCGGCAACTTGTACTGTACTTCTTGCCGGTTTTGCTTCGTTTAGATGTTCGGCGTAGGTTTTATTCATTTGTGCGAAATCTGCAAGGTCAGTTAAAAAAACAGTTGTCTTTACAACCTTTTGCCACGACGTTCCAGCTTCTTCAAGAATTGCGTCAAGATTTTTCAGTACTTGTTTTGTTTGTACTTCGATTGTTCCTTCAACTAATGTCATTGTTTTTGGGTCGAGCGGAATTTGTCCGGCAGAGAACAACAAGTTATCTGCGATTATACCTTGCGAATACGGACCAATCGCAGCAGGAGCATTATTTGAATTTATTGTTTTCATAATTTTTTATTCAATTTCGTCAATTGCGTTTTGAATTTTAGTTTTTGGTTGAACTCCGATCATTCGTTCAACAATTTTACCTTGATTAAAAAAAAGCAAAGTCGGTAATATTTCAACTCCGAACTTTGCTCCGAGCATTGGAAAAGATGCAACATCAACTTTACCGATTTTTAATTCTTCTTTATAGTCATCCGACAATTGTTCGAGAGTCGGCAGCAAAGCTCTACACGGTCCGCAAGTTTTGGAAGAAAAATCAACCAATACTGGAGTTTGCGATTGTATCACTTCTAAATCAAAATTTGTTTCTGTAAATTCTAATATCATTTTAAGCTATTTGTGCGTTAAATTTCTGTTATTGTCATCTGCCGGTTTACAATTTTGCAATACAGTATTTTGCAATCCGGCATTTTGATAAATAATCGTGTCATAATATCCTGCCGCCCTTTCAGGGCTTCGGGGAGGTGGGACTTTTACCCGCCCCGCTGGGGCGGGCTATAATCCTGTTGCCCTTTCAGGGCGATTCTAGTTTTATA
>JAITKS010000181.1 GCA_031278315.1 Planctomycetaceae bacterium
GGAATATTTTTTTTATTAACCACAGAGGACACAGAGAACACAGAGAAATCAGATTTTGTAATTTTAGATTTTAAATTTTAGATTTTAAATTTAAGTGAATTACTAAAAAATATTTTAGCTGGGAACGCAGGCGTCCCGCCTGCATCTTTTTTGTACAAAAAACGCCTAAAGATGCAGTCGAGACGACCGCGATCCCGGCAACAATGAATTATTTATTTCATTTATTTCACCGCTAAATTACTAACCAACTCATATTGTAAATTCCAGATGATACAATTCATATAACCTGATTATGAATTATTCCAACTAATAAACTTATCCAACTTACACCTTACCAATGGCATTAAAACGAAAAATCGGTCAGATACTCGTTGACCTAAATTATATTACCGAAGAACAACTTGAGTTGCTTCTCGAAGAGCATTTGCAGCGTAAAAACGAGATGATAGGTCAAACAGCGATTTCAATGGGTTATCTTATCGATGATCAAGTTGCTGCGGCATTGGCAGAACAACTTGGCTTGAAAGTAGTCGTAATTAGCGATTTGACAATCGCCCCCGAAGTCTTGCAACATTTGACCGAACCGATGGCTCAACTTTATAAAGTAATCCCAATCAGCTTCCGGGACGATATTTTGACAGTTGCAATGTCCGACCCGCAAAATATTATGACACTCGATGAGCTTCGTAATTTTCTTGGTTATGAAATCCGTGCGGTCGTTGCAACACCTCGCGAAATTAAAACAGCTATCGATAGATATTATGCGTCCGATGTTGAAAGCGTTGAATCTTTAATAGCAGATATGGAACGCGATAAAGCACTCAAAGACGCAGCTGCCGCAATAGATCAAGGAACAATAGACTTGGCAAGTATCGAAGCATTAAGTGAATCGGCACCAGTCCGTAAATTACTTAACATGGTATTCTTACTCGGCATCCGAGATCATGCAAGCGACCTTCATTTTGAACCGTTTGAAGAAGAATTTAAAATTCGTATTAAATCAGACGGCACACTTTACGAAATGGTTCCTCCGCCGCGTCACCTTGCTTCCGCTATAACAACACGAATTAAAGTAATGGCAAATCTCGATATCGCAGAACGAAGATTACCGCAAGACGGCCGCATACGATTAACAGTCAGCGGACACCCGATTGATCTGCGGGTAAGTGTATTGCCGACCCTTTTCGGCGAAAGCGTAGTTTGCCGAATTTTAGATAAATCTGTTGTCATGCTTAATCTCGATAACGTAGGTATGGAACAAACTTTACTACGCGATTTCCGAAAAGTATTAGAACGCCCAAATGGAATAGTCCTAGTTACAGGACCAACAGGATCAGGAAAAACAACAACATTATACGCAGCTCTTTCAGAATTAAATGAAATAACAGATAAACTAATGACAACCGAAGACCCAGTCGAATACGATATCGACGGAATAATTCAAATGCCGATAGATTCAGATATCGGTAACACATTTGCACAATGTTTACGCTCAATTTTAAGACAAGACCCGGATATTATTCTTGTCGGTGAAATACGAGACCGCGAAACAGCAGAAATAGCAATTCAAGCGTCTTTGACAGGGCATTTGGTCTTTAGCACACTGCACACAAACGACGCCCCAAGTACCGTAACAAGATTAAAAGATATGGGAATACCCGCTTTTATGATTACCGCAACTGTCGAAGCAATTTTAGCACAACGTTTAGTAAGAACTATTTGTAAAGATTGCAGAGAAAAATACACGCCGACTCCCGAACAACTCGCAGAATTAGAGTTGTCGCAAAAAGAAATACAAGGAAAATTCTTTTACAGAGGAAGAGGATGTTCTACATGCAATAATACAGGATACAAAGGAAGAACTGCTATTCACGAATTTATGCTGATAACAGATGACATAAGAGATTTGATCATTCACAATGTATCATCAGCCGATTTAAGAACCGCAGCAGCAAGAAACGGTATGCTGACTTTAAGAGAAGCAGGACTACAAAAAATCTACAACGGATTAACAACTATTGACGAAGTCGTCCGGGAAACAGTCGTAGATTAAAATTTTTTCACCAATATTATACTCATTGTACTTTAAAATTCGGTTTTATTTTTTGTAACGAAAAAGGTAACCGTTCACGCATAAAATAAATCAGTCCTGAAAGGGCGGCAGGATTTTTTACTGAATCGCCCGCCCTGAGTGGGGCGGGTTATAATCCTGTTGCCCTTTCAGGGCGATTTTAGTTTAAAACGAATACCGAAATTTAAAGTGTGAAAAGTATATTACAAATTTTTTGATGTTTTTTAATGTTTCTTGCTGAATCGCTTGAATAATTTTTGAGTTGCTGAATTTCATTGAACGAAACTTATAAAAAAATTTGCGGGTGCTTGCGTCCGATATTTGTGAGATGGTAAAATATTCGCCGAACATGTTTACTCAATCTGACGGCTTGAATCTATTTCGTAATTGTACTTGTAATTTTCATTGTAAGTGCCGTAATTTTCATTGTAATTATTTCGGCGTTTTACAATCGCAAAGGATACCAATTGTTAACATTCCAAATCACGATGCGATTCGATGAATTAAAACGGTTCCTAATCTTGTCATAATTTTTTGAAACAACAAAAATGAGACTAGATATTTTAAACTGCCCGCGCTTGTATCAAAATCGAAAATACAAGTATGCGAAACATATACGTTATGCACATTGAAATTTGTTTTTTGATGTGTTTTTACAATTAAAAAAATTTAACGAAAAGACACTTACTGCGTGTTATCAATAACTGCGTGTGTTATCAATAACCGTGTTTTTAAGTGTCGGGAATTTAAGGAGAAACTATGCAAAATTTTGTTTATCATAACACGACGAAAATAATTTTTGGTTCAGACACAATTAATCAAATCGGCGATTTAACTGCGCCGGTTGCAAAAAAGGTATTGTATCTTTATGGTAAAGGTTCAATCAAAAAGAATGGAATTTACGACAAAACAATTTCATCACTTCGATCTGCCGGAATTAATTTTGTTGAATACAGCGGTGTTAAAGCCAATCCGTTGTTATCGCACACACGTAAAGGAATTGAAATTGCACGAGCCGAAGGTGTCGAGGCGATTGTTGCGGTCGGCGGCGGGAGTGTAATCGATGAGGGTAAAGCAATTGCGGCGGGTGTTGTTGCGGATCATGATGTGTGGAGTTTTTATGACGGCAGCGGTGCTGAAGTTAAATCGGCGTTACCGATATTGACAGTTCTTACTATGTCTGCGACCGGTACTGAAATGAACGGCGGAACGGTCATTACCAATGAAGAGACAAATCAAAAAATCGGAATAATATCACCGGCATTACAACCGGTTGTGTCAATTCTTGATCCGACAGCTTTGTTTTCTGTTCCTCCTGATCAAACTGCTTACGGTGCGGTTGATGCGATTACGCATCTGCTTGAAAGTTATTTTACAAAAAGTGATTTCTACACTCCAATTCAAGACCGTTACGCAGAAGGAATAATCAAAACAATTACCGAAATTACAGCAACGATGCAAACAAAACCCGATGATTTAACGGCACGTTCAACTTTTATGTGGGCAGCAACTTTAGCTTGGAATGGTTTAGCACCTTCTGGTGTCGGTTCGTGGGCTGCTCCAAATCATTTAATCGGACACAGCATGAGTGCTCTTTATGATACGCCGCATGGTGCTTCTTTGTCGATTGCTTTATCGGGTTGGCTGCCTTGGTATGCTGAACATGACGAAAGAAACGCAAAACAATTGATTCAATTAGGCAAAGCAGTTTTCAATACAGAATCGGTCGATGCAACAATAAAAAGTATTAGAGAATGGTTTCGATCTATAAAAAGTCCGACGAAGTTAGCAGACATCGGAGTTGACGAATCAGGTCTTGTCAAGATTGCAGAAAATATCGGTGTCAATGCACCTTTGTGGGGATTGCCGTACACCGCCGAATTTAGTGAATCAATTTTACGCCGCTGCGAATAAATGTTACGATAATTCTTTCAGCGAAATATATTTTTTCACGAAAAGAATAAACGAAAATGAGAATATCTAACAACTCGTAATATTCAGCTAATATCTTATTTACTAATTTTAAATTTATATTTTTACTATAATAATATGCCAAATACACGTATTATTCGTCAACTTCCGCAGAGTATGATCAACAAAATTGCAGCGGGCGAAGTGATTGAACGTCCGGCTAGCGTGATTAAAGAATTGATCGAAAACTCAATAGATGCGAATGCAAAACGTATCGAGGTAATTGTCGAGCAAGCAGGAACGGAAATGATAAAAGTAGTTGACGACGGCGCAGGAATGACCGAAGACCAATTACTGCTTGCTCTCATGCCTCATGCAACAAGCAAAATCGCAGATACAGATGATCTGTTTAAGATAAACACATTCGGTTTTCGCGGTGAAGCTCTTGCATCGATAGCAGAGATAAGTCAGCTTACACTACGCAGCAGATCAATCGAGCAAACGAGCGGCTATGAAATATTTTGTAACGGAGGAGAGCGTTCTGCTCCCAAACCGTGCGGTATGCCGTCGGGAACTCAAATTGAAGTTAAAAATTTATTCTTTAATACTCCGGTGCGCCGAAAGTACATGAAAACTACTTCAACTGAATTTGGACATATTACAGAGGTTTTTATTCGTCTTGCGATTCCGCATCCGGATATTCATTTTGTCTTAAAGCACAATAGTAGAACAACATACGACTTGCCGCCGGATTCAAATATTTTAACACGAATAAAATTAATTTTTGGTGAGGATGTCAGTGCCGGATTGGTTCATATTGAGAATCAGTCGAAAAGTGTAGTACGGATTGAAGGCTATGTTTCGTTGCCGTCGAGCAGCAGGTTGAATAACAAATTGCAGTATCTTTTTCTCAACAGCCGTTTTATTCGGGATCGGTCATTGCAGCATGCGTTGACGGAAGCGTATCGCGGACTATTGATTCCAAACCGTTTTCCTGTTGCATTTTTGAATATTACGATGCCGCCTGAACAGTTTGATATAAACGTCCATCCGACCAAATTAGAAGTAAGATTTTTAGATTCGAATCGTATTTATTCAGGTTTACTTGGTGCGATTCGTGAAAAATTTCTTAAAACTGATCTCAATGAGCGGGTCAACATTGATTCGATGAAACCGGATACATTGAAATCTCAAAATAATTCTATTTCTAATTCTAATTCGAATTCGAATTTAAGTTTTAATTCTCGTATTTCAAACAATTTTTCGGACGATCCGCGATTCGCTTTAGACCCCAATGTGATAGCAGCTCAACGCCGGAATATTGCGAATATGGATATTCAGACTAGTACAAATTCTGGTACAAATTCTAGTACAAATTCTGGTACAAATTCTGGTACAAATTCTGATATAACGGTGTTATCAGAACGCAGCCGAATTGATTCTAGCACTGAATTTTTAGGCAAGAATAATTTTAACAAATATGATTCCGAATCCGGCGGAGTTTTGTCGGACGATTCTATTGATACAGGTAATAAATCGGCTGATATTAATCATGCCGGCGGAGATTTGGAGCGGGGTCATGTTGTATCAGATTCTAATGTTGTGTCGTGTAGGGCGGACAATATTGATGATGATTATGTTATAAGACCGGGTTCGATTATTGATCGGGCGGTGTATTCACCGTTGGGTCGATTAGCGGTTCAGATGCACAGTAGATATCTTGTGCTTGAGACATCGGATGGAATAGCGGTTATTGATCAGCATGCGTTACATGAGCGGATTTTATATGAGCGTTTAAAAGAGATGATGGGCGAGATTATTGACGGCGGCAAATTGGAGTCGCAGCGGTTATTGGTTCCTGTTCCGATGGATCTTAGTCCGGCGGAATATTCGGCGGTGATGGACAATTTAGAGTTGTTATTAAAATTCGGATTGCATGTAGATATTTTTGGCGGTGAGACAATAATAATTTCATCTTTACCGACGATATTTTCGAATTTACCGGCAGAGGAGATTTTGTTATCGTTACTTACGCCGTTGCTTGATCGAGGAGTTAAGTTAGAGCCGTTAGAGTTAATGGATACGATGTTACACAGCATGGCGTGTAAAGCAGCGATTAAAGCAGGAGAAAGAATGAGTGCAGATTCAATTTTGAAATTGATATCGCAATATGAATCGGAAATAAATTCTCATCACTGTCCTCATGGACGTCCTTCATCATTAATTTTCACGTGTGAAGACTTAGACAAAAGATTCAGAAGATAACACAATTTCAAAACTTAAAATTGAAAGAAAAACAAAAAAAATATCAAAAAAAATTATTAGAAATTCCATTTAATACGGAGGTAAAAAAATCAATGAGTTATAGAACACCTTATCAAGAGAAAGTAATAAAACGTTATTATGAAAATCGTGATGACATAATGACAAATAAATTAGCAATGTTGATAACAGATTTATATCTGTCTGAAGGTAAGAAACGGCAACAAATCTGGAAACGTATTGCAGCAGCACTAACAAATCTGAAAGTTCCGCAATCACAAATTGATCATTTAATTTCGCAAGATAATCCGGCTCTACTCGCAAAATATATCGATAAAAAATAATTTTAACAGAAACACAGTTATCTCGACCGCTTTGTTTTTGTACTCAAAAAACGCCTAAATATGCGGTCAAAATAACTGCGTTCTTTCTAACAATAATTTTTTATGAGATTTTTTTTTAGACATTTCCATTTATAAGAAATACAAATGTCCCGCCGTCATTCTTGATAATTTGTAATGTTTCAGCGGAATTTTTGCGGTCATCGTTATATGTTGTCATTTTAAGGATTAATCAAACCATCCCTGAAAGGTCTGATTTATTTTTATGCTTGAACGGTTACATTTTTTGTTACAAAAAAAGAGATTGCTATGTAGAGACACAATGCCTTGTGTTTCTACGCTGCGGCATAAGCTAACTATCAAGAAGTCCCGCAGGGATGACACGGTTATTTCAGATTTTATCCATTCTCATATCTCAATAAAGTGTCGTCCCTAGCGGGACTTGGATATGTTTATAACGTTGATCCGTAAGCTAAAGCATACGGTTAATAAAGTGTCGTCCCTAGCGGGACTTAACAGATATACTCATTGTACTTTAAAATTCGGTTTTATTTTTTGTAACGAAAAAGGTGACCGTTTACGCATAAAACTAGAATCGCCCTGAAAGGGCAACCGGATTATAGCCCGCCCCAGCGGGGCGGGTAAAAGTCCCCCCTCCCCGAAGCCCTGAAAGGGCGGCAGGATATTATGACACGATTATTGTGAAGAAT
>JAITKS010000203.1 GCA_031278315.1 Planctomycetaceae bacterium
TTTGCATTTTAATTTAATTGCTAAACCGTAAGCTAAAGCATACGGTTAATAAAGTGTCGTCCCTGCGGGACTTAACAGATATGTGATTGATAATTTAAAATTCGTAAACAACCAAAAAACGAAAACAATTATTCCACTGATATATTACAAATTTTGTAAATTACATTCGCAAATTTAAGTTTATTTTATTTCCATATTCAACATCACCAATTTAAAAAATATGTTAGATCGAAAATTTATTATCGATAACATCGACGCAGTTAAATTGAACTGCGAACACCGCTTTGTTAAAGCAGATATTGACCGTTTCGTTGCCCTCGAAATTGAACGCCGAACTTTACAACAAAAACTTGAACAATTACAAGCTGAAGCTAATTCAGTTGCTAAACAAATCGGTAAAGCAATCAACGCCGAAGACCGTGAATCAAAGAAAGAACTCGGCCGCAAAATACGCGAACAATCAGATTCTATCAGCTCGAAATTAGAATCACTCGAAACAGAAATTGATTCTCTTCAAAGAACAATTCCCAATATGACTCATCCGTCTGCACCAATCGGCGCCGATGATCATTCCAATTTACCTATTTCTTATGGTCGAACACCTAAGCCGGTTTTTGATTTCAAAATAATAGATCATGTTGAACTTGGCGAACATCTCGACTTGATCGACTTTGAATCCGGCTCGCGTGTAACCGGTGCCGGCTTCTATTTTCTCAAGAACGACGCAGTCCTTCTTGAATTAGCATTGCAACAATACGCACTCGAAATTTTAATTCCCGCAGGCTTCACACCGGCATCAACGCCCGACCTCGCACGTAACACAATATTACAAGGTACGGGTTATATTCCTCGCGGTCAAGAAACACAAATATATAGTATCGACGGTACAGATTTAAGCTTAGTTGCTACAGCAGAAATTCCACTCGGCGGACTGCTTGCAAATCAAACAGTTGATTCAGAACAATTACCATTACGATATTGCGGTATTTCACATTGTTTCCGCACAGAAGCAGGCGCAGCAGGCCGAGCTTCACGCGGTTTGTATAGAGTACATCAATTTACAAAAGTTGAAATGTTCGCTTTCACTCTGCCCGAACAAAGCGATACAATACACCAAGAAATGTTATCTTTAGAATGCAAAATATTTGACGGTCTCGAAATTCCATATCAAGTAGTTGATACCGCAACAGGCGATCTCGGCGGTCCAGCTTACCGCAAATTCGATCTCGAAGCATGGCTGCCCGGACGCGGAAATAACGGCGAATACGGCGAAGTTACAAGTACTTCAAATTGCACCGATTACCAAGCAAGACGTCTCAACGCAAGATACAGAATTAAAGGTGAAAAAGGAACAAAATTCTTACACACATTAAACGGAACCGCAATCGCTGTCAGCAGAGCATTAATCGCAATTATGGAACTTAATCAGAACTCGGACAAATCAATTACTGTCCCCAAAGTGCTGCAAAAATACGTCGGTAAAGAAATAATTACAAATGATAAAAAACGGATTTAATGATACAATAATTGCCCGCACTTCGGCTCACGGTGTTTCAGTTCGAGCTATTATTCGGATGAGTGGTAAAAATTCGTTGACAGTGTTACAACAATTTTTCGACCCGCCGCCTACAACACAACTTCAACCGTATATTCTCGACGGCAATTTGACTATTTGGGGACCGCAACGAAAAATTCCATCAACTCTTTATTACTGGTCAAACGGACACGGATACACGGGCGAAGAATCTGTCGAAATACACACGATTGGTTCGCCGCCTATAGTCGATTCGTTTATTGATACAGTTTGTGCAGATGGTTTGGTTCGTCTTGCTAATCGCGGAGAGTTCACGCTGCGTGCATTTTTAAACGGTCGAATCGACTTAACACAAGCCGAAGCAACTCTAGGTATAATCGATGCCGAATCAAAAAAATCACTCGAATTTTCGTTACAACAACTAGCCGGCGGAATAGCCGCGCCGATTACTGAAATACGTGAAACACTTCTTAACGCACTTGTACAAATCGAGGCAGGATTAGATTTTACAGATGAAGACATAGAGTTCATCTCAAACGCCGATTTACGTCAAATTGTAGCGAATGCAATTATATCTGTAGAACATTTACGGAACCGTTTGGAATCACGCGGGATTACTGGTAAACGGTCGAAAGTAATCATTGCCGGTTTATCTAATGCTGGTAAGAGTTCGTTGTTTAATTGTCTGTTGAATAGAAATTGTGCTATCGTGTCTGACCAAATAGGAACAACAAGAGACTATCTCGAAGCTGAAATAAATTTAGACGGAATTGAATGTTCGATAATCGACACCGCCGGAATTATAGACAATTTTAATAATAATTGCAGCTCTACTGATATAAATACCGTTACGAATAATACTGTAGATATGATCGCTCAAAATTATTCACAAAAGATGATCGAATTAGCCGATATAATAATTTTTTGTGTCGATTCAAGTACCATAAATTCAAATAAGATTAATGCAGGAATTAACGTTACGAATAATACAAATAATCTAAATGAATATCAATTTAATTTACTAAATTCATTTAACAGCGATATTAAAAACCGCATAATTGTTACATGGACAAAATGCGACTTGTTGAACAACATTATAAACGGCGATTGGTCTAAAAATTTATCTAGCGGTTTCGGCGGAGATTTTGTTTTCGTGTCGTCGGTTAGCGGGTACGGAATTGATAATTTGAAAAACAGAATAAAATCGAAATTACAATCCGGCAAAGACAATGCAATTATCAGCACGACGATTCGATGCCGTGAAGCGATCCATAAAGCGCATAATGCACTAAATAATGTTATGAATTTGAAAATTCAAGATGATTCACTAACCGCCGCAGAAATCAGAACAGCAATAAATTCTCTCGGACTTATAGATGGAACAATACACACCGAAGATATCCTCGACAGAATTTTTGAACAATTCTGTATAGGCAAATGAATAAGTTCAAAAAAAATATTAGTAATGTATCAACAATGGAATTTTTGGTTTTAACTTTTTTGTAATTTTTAAACACGAAATACACGAACAAGAGCTAACTATCAAGAAGTCCCGCTAGGGACTATTCACCAAAAAACTTTATTAACCGTATGCTTTAGCTTACGGATCAACGCTATAAACATATCCAAGTCCCGCTAGGGACGACACTTTATTAA
>JAITKS010000212.1 GCA_031278315.1 Planctomycetaceae bacterium
TTTGCATTTTAATTTAATTGCTAAACCGTAAGCTAAAGCATACGGTTAATAAAGTGTCGTCCCTGCGGGACTTAACAGATATGTGATTGATAATTTAAAATTCGTAAACAACCAAAAAAACGAAAAAAATTATTCCACTGATATATTACATTTCTCTCACCTTAATTTTCGGTTTGAATCGCCTGCTTACCTATTGCTATTGCTATTATTGCTATTGGAAAGCAGGCTTTTCTTAATACGTTCTCATCTTGCCGAAAATCATAGTACGAGTTTTATAGAAACAGTTTTTAATTATCACTCTCTTCATCAGAGATATTTACAGGAGTTCTTATCGGCGGATCAATTGGAGTCGGATTTTTATCATTTAACAAATGTTCAATTGTTCTTTTGATTGGCGTTATTACATCTGTTTTGATTTTTACACTTGAACCGAAAATAGCTAGAATTAACGCAACAACCAGTATAGCATTGAAAATCCATCGTTTTACTCCCTTGCCTACAGCGTCGCCGATATAAGACCGTTTGTTACTCAAAATGATAAAAATCAAATATGCAATCGGTAACATCGTTAAACATACGGCAGATGCCATCACCGGAAACCAAAACGGTAACTTAAACACGACACCAAACACACCAATCGACGGCACAAGTGTAAATAATCTAAATTTCCACGTTGTTTGTTTTAGTCCGAACATTTCACACAGCGTAAATCCGCAGCAAGTCATGTGTGCACTAATTGCTCCGAATGTCATTCCAAACAAACCGCCGCAGAAAATAACAGTTGCTAACTCCTTCGAGATTAAACCGCCGCTTTGTAACGCTACCGCAGCTGCTAGAGGATTTATAGTCGAATTGACAACATCCTTGCCCTCATAGACACCCGAAACAGTCATTCCTAACATTATCAGCGAAGTAACAATTGTAAACGGAATAAATAATGTCATGCCCAAGTCCCATTTCGCTAATGTTTTATGCTCTTCGCCCCATCCCTTTTTTAACAACGAGTAAGGATACAAAAAAGTCATATTTATTCCGACAGCTGCACCAAGCATTCCAAGTACCATTGTAACAGTTTTAGCATATTCAACAGGATCATCGTTGTACGGAATACCATAATAACCTGTGAATCCGCGTAATACTTCAAGCCAATCTATCTTATGAAAATTCAATATAACGACAATAAAAAATGTCAGAAAAACTAGTGCCATCATAAATCGCAGAAACCACTCATATACTTTAATTCCTATCCCGCCGCGTCCGTAGTTAAACACAACTATTATGTTGACTAATAAAATAATTACACCGGTAATCACACTAACAGTATAGCCTAACGCCGTATATTTAGTAACTTTAACCATAATAGGCGACTTTGTCTGTTTGTCGATTTGTACATCGCCGAATCCGAACCAATTACGTTTCTCAATTTCGACTTCATTGTCTAAAACCGATTCAGGCGAGAATTGCTGGACAATACTTCGTGCGGCACCAGCAGCAAGCGTATATTGCGGAAAATGCCATATTACCGAAGACATTATTGTCCCTAACGCCCAGAAAAAAACGATAATAACAAACGGCGACCAAATTGATTTCATTTCCCGCATGAATCCCCAATACGGTCGTTCTGTTTTTTTGGTCAAAACGATATTTGACACCGCCGCAAACATCATCACTCCGAGAAACATCGCAACAGGCTGCACCCAAAGCAACTTGTAACCAAACGACGCACCCGCAACAACCGATGCTGCCGCACTGCCCGCTCCAAGTGTCATCGCACCTTGCAAAAGACCGGGTCCTGTCAACTTGATATATCCGAATGCACGTGAAAAAAATGGACGTTTTGCAATATCTTGTAAAAGCTCTATCTCTTGGGCTTGTTTTGATGTAACCGATAACTGTTCATTTGTCTGTTCAGACATGATACGTTTCTCCTTGATTAAATTCTTTTAATGTTTCAGAGTTTTTAAACTAATCACTTTAAAAACGCTGTTTATTTTAATATTTTTCTTTTCATTTTCGTCGTATTCCCGAACAAAAATGAATAATAGGGACTTCTAAAAAATTTCGTTTCCTCGTCATTCTGTCTTTGCAAAATACGGGCTTGCGAGTATTTTTTGTGAATAAAAATCAAATTTTTATTAGTAATATAAGTAGTAATATATCAGTGGAATTTCTCAAAGGTTTCAAGTTCGTTTTTTATTAATCTTATTTTTCACCTTATTAACATAACAAATTATTTTTCAGCAATGAGATAATAAGGTTTTGTTTTTTGTAGATTTATTGCTGCTGATTTTTTTGATGAATAGTTCAGTTCGGAAAAATAAGGTTGAAAATAAGGTTAGTTTTAAAATTCATAAAACCTCAAAAAGCTGAAAAATAAAAATTCCATTGATATATTACAATAATTAGAGATTACTCATTGAGTATATTACCATCCGGTAACCATATTTGATTCAATAATTTTTTTTGCGTGATCAATATCGGTACCAGTTTCGTGCATATACAATCTTATTGCGTGTACTTTGTCGCCTGATGCTTTAGACAAACATTCTCTTGCAATATCGCATGGATCAGTTTTTCCATTTATTCCGAGTGCTGACTTTGAAATCACCCAAACATCTCGCGGACGTCGAGTGATACGTATTATTTCCTCTGTTGGATAATAACTGTAGAGTACATTGCGTGCGCCGTCTTCATTATCAGACCACGCAATTACGATATGTGAGTTAGTTTCAATTTCAAATAAAGCCATTTAAGACTCCGTGTAAAGGTTAATAGTTAAAGGTTAAAGTTTTCGATCAAATCCAAGTTTTGGTTTTTGATCACGGGTTGTTTTTTTGTCGATTGATAATAGTGTAAGGTTGATTGAAAATTTAATCGTTATCTTTCCTATTTATTGTAACGAAAGATAACAGACGAAAAATCCTGTAAATCCCCAATGCCTTGTGTCTCTACATTACGGTTTTATTTATTGCAACGAAAATTAAATGATTCCAAAAAAGGAAAAGCCGATATACGACTCGTACTATGATTTTCGGCGATACAAAAACGTATTCAGTCCAATCTGTTTTCGGTTCTGTTTTCGGATCTGTAATTAGGCGGATTGAACTGAAAATTCAAGTGAAATCAGCAAATTAAAATAGGTTGATTTTTTTGTATTTTTTATGATTTATTTTGCAGCTGCTAATTCTTTTTCTGTTTCTTTTAGGTCGTGTTTGATCATATCTCTTATTAGTTCGATAAAAGTGTGTTTAGGCTGCCAATCGAGAATTTTTTTTGCTTTTGTTGCGTCTCCGAGTAAAGTATTTGTTTCTGTTGGTCTGAAGAATCGCGGGTCGATTTCGATAATAGTTTCGCCGTTATTTTTGTTTATTCCTTTTTCGTTTATTCCTTTGCCGTCCCATTCGATTTTTATTCCTAGTTCGTTAAATGCTATTTCGATAAATTCACGTACAGTTCTTGTTTCACCTGTTGCGAGGACGTAATCATCGGGATTATTTTGTTGCAACATTTTCCACATTCCTTCGACATAATCTTTTGCGTGTCCCCAATCTCTACTTGCGTCAAGGTTTCCGATTAACATTTTTTTTGTCAAACCAGCTTTTATTCTGCATGCTGTTCTTGTGATTTTTCGCGTAACAAAAGTTTCACCTCGAAATGGACTTTCGTGATTAAACAATATTCCGTTACAAGCGAAAATTCCGTAAGCTTCTCGATAGTTTACAGTAATCCAGTAAGCATAAAGTTTGGCAACCGCATAAGGACTTCGCGGATAGAATGGTGTCGATTCATTACTAGGCTGATTTGAAATACCGCCGAAGAGTTCGGAAGTTGACGCTTGATAGAATTTTGTTGTTTGTGTCAAGCCGAGTAATCTAATTGCTTCGAGTAATCTCAATGTTCCGAGTGCGTCGACATCGCCTGTATATTCTGGTATATCAAAAGCGACCCGCACATGAGACATTGCTGCAAGATTATAAACTTCGTCCGGCTGTGTTTCTTGCACTAATCGGATAAGAGCCGGGGCATCGGTCATATCGCCGAAATGCAAACGGAAACGGCTGCTTTTCTCGCTGGAATCGGGATAAATATTATCAATTCTGCCTGTATTAAACGACGAACTACGGCGTTTAAGTCCGTGTACAATATATCCTTTTTCTAAAAGAAACCGCGTCAAATACGCTCCGTCTTGACCTGTTACTCCAGTTATTAATGCTGTTAAAGCCATCTATTAAATTATAAAAAGGGTAATAATGCAATTTATAAGTATTTGCATCGTTTTGTGATTTTCGGCGATTCAAAAAAACTATTCATAAAAAAACTAAAAAAACCTGCTGATTTCCGATAGATAAGTAGGCGAATCAAACCGAAAATCTAAAGTAAGAATCAAGTAAGAATAGTTAAAAATTATTGTCATACTTTGTTGAATTAATGATTAATGTTGCATTGTTACCGATCAAATTTAGTGTCTTTTTAGTGTCTTTTTCGATGTTGAATTTTGTAACTAAAACCGGTCTTATTGCTTAACCGGCAACCTTAATTCCAACCTCTTTTATCAATGATCACCTTCGTAAATGAACCGTTCAATTCTACAAATACGAATTAACTTGTCAATAGGGAGAATACTTAACGAAAAAAATTCTCGTAATAGATAGACAAATTCTAAAAACTAATATATCAGTAGAATTTTTGTTTTTTGATGAATAGTTTAGTTCGGGAAAATAGGGTGAAAAATAAGATTAGTTAAAAACGAATTTGAAACCTTTAAAAGATTCCGCCGAAATATTGACAATTAATTGTGTAGTTTTTTGTTGAAATTTTAATAAAGGTTCCGATTTTTCCGTCTGGTCAGGTATTCTTAAATTTTTATTTTCATAAAAACCGAAAAAATTGATAATGTGTCGTACTATCATAAAATTTACATGATGTACTTCAGAATAATTGTTAGGTTAATTGCATAACAGGTGTAAGTTCAAACAAGAGGAAAAAATGTCGGCAGGATTATTAAAATTTGAAATGTATCTCAAAATATTAACAGATATTACGGCAAAAAAAATAAAATTGCCGCTCGTAATTCTGATTTTGTTTATTTTACTGTTATACTTTATTTTACAATTATATATAATTCAATTAAACAATACCAGTAATTTACTTTACGCTTCTGAATCAGTCGTTTCAGTCAATGACGATCCGCAAAAAAATAAAGTTTCAGATCAACTCTCACAACAGAATCTCTCACAACAAAATCTTACAAAACAGAATCTTACACAAAATCAACAACACAAAGTTCCTTTAACTTCCGCATCGAAAAGTAAAATTTATCCAGTCGCCGTTATACGCCAGTTGACACAAATTGCAGCAAGTAAAGAAGAAACAATAAAACAATTGTCAGATTGGTCAAAAAAAATTATACCGCTAATCGACGAATTAATCCTAAATTGGGAAAACAAAAATTTTACCGACATAGATAAAAATCTCGATTCTATCAGATTAGCTATATTTGAACTCGATTCTTTACGTAAATCACTGCCAAATTTAGACTCTTCGACAAAAATTGTAACCGATAACAACTCAAAAGATTCTAGCAAAATATCACGAACAAATTTGAAATATGCTGACAATATTTTGTCGGAAAACTATATTCCTGAAACAATTACATTAGAAACTCTACAATACGGACTTGAACGGCGGTATATTTTTTGGAAATACGCATTAAATGTAGAAAATAGTGAATCTTTTCCGGTGTCTGCTAATTTAGATAAAACAGATAAAGATTTAGATAAATTACTTCAATTGACACTCACTGCAAATAAATTTTTGCTCAAAAACAAATACACAACTCCAACAGGCGAAAAAATAGGTGAACTATGGTGTAATTATTTTGAAACAACAGAACTTATTGCTAATCTTGAATCTTATAAAAAATCAATTCAGGCGGATTACAGCAATAGCGAAATCAAACGCAAAATTTTGGAAAATTATTTAGAATCTTTTTGCTCGACGATAAATGTTATTCTGTATCGTTTTACAGATATACGTTTGACCAAAAAGCAACTTTTGTATCTTAAATCACCGTCGATTCATAATTGGCGTTTAGAGCTTGAACGTTGGTGGTCAGATACAATTTTGCCTGTATCGTTATTGTCGAAAATAGAACAATATGAAGACAATGTCGGTATGAGTGATATGCAGGATTTGTTTCGTTCTGCAACACGTATGGCGTTTGCGAAGTCAGACGATGCGCGTAAGTTTGGTTTGATTGTACACAAAATTTATGGCGGTTCTAATGTGAAGTTATATGTATCAAAGGTGTTAGTAAATCATTTGGTGCCGTCGCCGGAGAATGAGGTAAAGTCGTTTAGGGAATATATTCAGAATCAGGAAGTAGTCGGCAAGCGTGAATCTGATTTTGACGTTAAAGTGAATTTTATTCCTGATTCAGAGCGGCTCTTGTTTTCGCTTGATGTTGAAGGCAGTATTGCAACAATCAGCCGAACAAATGCTTTCGCAACGACAATATTTAATAAAGGCGAGGCAAAATGTACGGCTCAGAAACAAGTTGAGCTTACAGAAGAAGGATTTCAATTTTTGCCGACGGAAGTAAAAATTTCTAGTAACAAGTTGCAATTACAAAGAATACGTACAGAATTTGATGGTCTGCCGTTGATTTCAAATCTAGTACGTTCGATTGTTTTCAATCAATATGAATTACGCTATAACGACGCAAAAAACGAGGCTGGTACAAAAATTAGGCGTCAAGTTAAGCAGCGGATAGATCGGGAAACAAGGGCAGGATTTGCTGGATTTAATGATAAATTTAACAATTTGATCGATGTATCGAATAATGATTTTGGAATTTCTATTGAAAAAAAGGATTCTATTACGGAAGAACATTGGCTGTTAACCTCTTGGGCGATACGCAGTTCGGGTATTTTGAGCGGTAATACTCCAGCACCGGCTACGTTACGAGGTTCATTTGCTGATATGAAAATTCACGAATCGGCGATTAATGCAATTATTAGCAAGTTAGATATTGCAGGCAAAACGGACACCGTTGGTAATTTTCGTAAAATGCTTGCTGAGCAATTTCGATATAACGATATTGCGGAACCCGGTGAAAATGATGATGTCTTAATAGGATTTGATAAATATAATCCGGTTGTAGTGCGGTTTGTTGACGGCGTGATTGAACTTGCAATTTCGATAGATTCTTTACGAATGGACAGACAAACATATCGTGATTTTCAGGTATTTATAAGATACGAACCGATTCGTAATGAAAACGGCGAGTTAATGTTAAAACGACGCGGCGTGATTAGTTTGGAAAAAACTAAAATTGGTTCTCAAATTGTGTTGCGGGCTGTATTCGGCAAAATATTTCCAGAAGAAAAAACGTTTTCATTAACACCGAAATTTCTAAAGGAGAACAAAAAGTTTGAAGGATTAACAACAGGTTTATGCAGGATAGGCAAAGGATGGTTTGCGATAGCGTTAGTAAATTCTGCCGTATCAGTTGAAAATCCGCTTATCAGTGATAATGTTCCCAACAACCGATTTGAACGTTAATGTTGACATCTGTTTGAGTAACTCTTCCGTCAGTAAGAAATAAAGACACGAGTAATATATTACATTTTTTAGAAACACGAACCACACAAAAAACACGAAACAGACAAAAAAATATGAAATAAAAAATTTTTCGTATATTTCGTTTTTTACGATTTTTTGTAAAGATTTATAACCGTTACAAAAATTGTAGATAAATTCTATACGTATCATACTATGAAATTTGCCGATACAATCTAGCCGATTGTAACTACACAATTTGTAATTGCTCTTGATTGAAATTTTCTAAATTGCTATTATCCCAAAAATATTTGAATATTTGAAACTCAAATATTGGAATAGTTGTAAATCTTGTTTTTAGTGATTCCTTTTTTTTCTCACTACTAAACAATTGCCGTTACAAATATTCCACAGCGAAATTACCTAAATTTTAACGGAACCGTTCAAGAAAAATCGCAAAATAATTACCAAAAATTTTTTTGAAATAACTATCTACGAAATCTCTTATTTTCGTCCTCCCCCCCTTGTAAGGATGTAAAGTAACTGTAGAATTTTCGGGGTTATATTGGTTGACGTTTTTTTGTTTTTAACCTGTATTAAATTTGGGTATTACGGAAGAGTTGATAACAAACTTGAATATCATGTATAAAGGAATTAATAGAAATTAAAGAATTATCGGGTTATTAAGTTGTTGACAAATTAAACGTTCTGTCCCTTAAACTACAAGAAATTTGTTAGTTTTTTTTGAGTTGACGGGAAATTGTGCCGTTCAATCGGTTGCAAACTTTTTTGTATATTGGTGAGAAATTGGCGTATTCAGGTTAAAATAGTATTCCATTCTTAATTAAAAAAATTGCAATCAACAATCAATAATAAAACGAAATAAATAGAACGGCAATAAACAGTCGATTTTAAACTGCTGCTCTTACTTACTCGCTTCGCCCCGCCTGCTTACTAGTCAGAATCGAAAAGCAGACTTTTTAATGAACAACTTTGAATCACCGAAAATCATTGTACAATTCGTATATGCAGCTGGAAATCGACTAAACTTGTGTAGAATAGCATTTTGCCTTTGGAACTCTACCGCGCGGTAGAGGAGGCGTTTCAGGAAACATTTTATTTTTGTAGGAAATTTGTTGTGGTTAATCTAAACCTTATTCGAGGACTGGATTCTAATGAAGAGAATTGGGATAGCCAGGTAGAAGAAGCTCTCAACGGGGCATTGATGGAAGAAAGTGACTGGGGAGGTCAAGAAATTTCATCAAATCAAATTACGGAAGGCAAGATAGTTCGTATCGAACAAGAGAAAGGAATTGTAATCGTTGATATTGGTTACAAAAGTGAAGGCGTTGTTCCGCTTAATGAATGGGATGAAGACGGTGTTGTGCCTGTTATCGGTGATGTAGTCAAAGTATTAATAGAAGAAGCGGAAGATGAAGTTACAGGAGAAGAAATTCGCGGCATGATCAATTTGAGCAAGAAAAAAGCTGCAAAAATTGAAGCATGGGACAACATGATGAAAACAGTAAAAGAAAACGATGTTATCACGGGTCATGTTATGCGAAAAGTTAAAGGAGGATTGTTAGTTGATATCGGCGTTCCGGTATTTCTGCCGGCTTCTCAAGTTGACGTCCGGCGTCCAAATGATATTGGAGAATTTCTTGATATCGATGTTCAATGTATGATTCTGAAAATAGACGAAATCCGCCGTAATATCGTCGTTAGCCGCCGAGCCGTTATCGAAAAAGAACGAATAGAACGCCGAACTGCATTATTAAATCAGCTTAACGAAGGTGAAATCCGAAAAGGAACTATTAAAAATATAGCTGAATTCGGCGCATTTATTGACTTAGGAGGTATTGACGGATTACTTCACATCACTGATATGAGTTGGGGACGTATAAATAATCCAAATGAAATGGTAAAATTTGATCAAGAAGTTGAAGTCGTGATTCTAAGTATCGACCGCGAGAAAGAGAAAATTTCTCTCGGCTTAAAACAGAAAACTGCAAGTCCGTGGATGGATGTCGAAACACGTTATCCTGTAGGCTCACGAGTTAAAGGACTTGTTGTCAATGTTATGAGTTACGGCGCATTCGTTAAACTAGAAGAAGGCGTTGAAGGTTTGGTCCATATCAGCGAAATGTCTTGGACAAAACGAATTTCACATCCGAATGAAATCCTTTCAGTCGGAGAAACTATAGAAGTAGTAGTACTAATGATAAATAAAGAACGGCAAGAAATCTCTCTTGGAATTAAACAAGCACAGGAAAATCCTTGGGATATTGTTGATGAAAAATATCCAATTGGTCAAATCGTTAATGGAATAGTACGTAATTTGACAAACTACGGCGCATTTATCGAAATTGAGGAAGGAATAGACGGTTTGCTGCATATTAGCGATATGTCATGGGTCCGCAAAATTACACACCCGAATGAAGTTGTCAACAAAGGACAAAAGATAAAATGTCAAGTGTTATCTATTGACAAAAAAAATCATCGTATTGCACTCGGCTTAAAACAACTTACCGAAGACCCATGGGAATCAAAAATTCCAGCAAAATATCAACCGAATCAAATGGTTAAAGGAGTCGTTACAAAGATTACAAACTTCGGCGTATTCATTAACTTGGAAGAAGATTTAGAAGGATTACTTCATATTTCAGAGTTAGCTAATCACAAGATTGAGAATCCGGGCGATGTCGTAAAAGTTGGAGAAGAAATTGAAGTAAAAGTTTTGCGGGTTGATCCGGATGAACGTAAAATCGGACTTTCACGTAAACGTGCAGAATGGGCAGAAGATTCTGAAAAGAATGCCGCCGCTAATGCAAATCAATCAACAAACGCTAATGCCAAAACTGAAAATGCAAATGCAAATACTAATACCAAAGCAAATGCAAATGCAAATCAATCGGCAGCAAATGATCAATTAAAAGGCGGTATCGGCGATAGTTCCGGATCGTTATTCAAATAATTGTTGAAATTAGAATACCAGATAATATATCAGTAGATTTTCAGGAATTTTTGTAAACGATTTGAGATCCGTTTTCGATAACCTTATTTCTACCTAATTTTCATAACAAAACAATTCACTAAAAAACATCAACATCAAAACAAATCAAATCAAATCAAAATAAACATCAAAAAAAACTCATTACCTTAATGTTGAAAAATAATTTGTTAATGAGTTAATAAGACCGGCGTGTGATCTCTTTGATTACTGATATTTTTTTGGCGAATTGTTTTGTTCGGAAAAATTAGACGAAAGGGGTGATAGCTCAATTGGGAGAGCGCAGCGTTCGCAATGCTGAGGTCGGGGGTTCGACTCCCCTTCACTCCAATTTAGTTGGAATTTTCTACAAACTTTAGTTGGGATTTTCCGCCGGCTTACGCATCTTGTCTGTTTAAATGTATTTGTAATGATTCGGTAATCTTTCATTTGAATTTTTAATTTCGCAAATTTTCGCCAATTTTGCAATTATATAAACATTTGAGAAATGATTATCAAAACATTATTGTCAATTTCACAATAACCATTTTTTTACGAAAATTAGAGGCTTACATGGCAAAGCAAAGTTTTAATCGTCTTCCGATTATTATAGTAGGATGTATCTTAATATTGATTTTCTTACTTATTAATAATTCAGTTAGCATAGTTGTTCCGGGCAGTGTTGGAGTTGTGATTCGTCTCGGCAAAGCGCAGCCGAAAGTTCTTGAAGAGGGAATTTATCTGATAATTCCGTTTATTACTACAGTCAAGGCATTAGATGTAAAGATCAAAAAAGCAGAAGTGAAAACAGCTGCTGCATCTAAAGACCTTCAAACTGTCAACGCTGAAATAGTTGTTAATTATCGAATTGACAAAAACAACGCAGTAAAATTGTATCGTGATATTGGTGTTAATTATCTTTCAACAGTTATTGAACCTCAGATTCAAGAGTCATTCAAAGCGGGAGCAGCTAAATATACTGCTGAAGCTCTTATTACGGAACGTTCAGATGTTTCAGCAGGAATCAGAGAATCGATCAGTTCGAGAATGGAGCAATTCGGCGTAATTATCGACGCTGTTAATATTACAAATTTCGATTTCTCACAAGAATTTAATCGCGCAATTGAAGAAAAAATGACAGCCGAACAACGAGCTTTACAAGCAGAAAAAGAATTAGAAAGATACAAATTTGAAGCAAAACAAAAAGTCGAAACGGCTAGAGGTGAAGCAGAAGCGGTAATGGAAAAAGCTAAAGCGGCAGCGGAAGCACTTAATCTTAAAAAGCAATATGTTACACCTACTTTAATTTGGCTTTCAGCTGTAGAAAAATGGGATGGTAAATTACCAACTCATTTATTCGCAACCCCGCCGGTTCCTGTATTCGACACAAAAAATAATAACGAATCTAATAGAACAGATATAAAAAAATAGTAATATATACTTTTCACACTTTAAATTTCGGTATTCGTTTTAAACTAAACTCGCCCTTGCATGGTGAATACATAGACAATTTTTTGACTCAAAAACAAGTTGTATTTATTAAAAAATATTGCAACGTTTATTGACAATATTTTCAATTAAAAAAATAAAAAACGAATGTAATATATCAGTGGAATAATTTATT
>JAITKS010000012.1 GCA_031278315.1 Planctomycetaceae bacterium
ACAATATCTGTTAACCGCGGATTTATTTCTTACCGCCCTTTCAGGGCTGCCCGATTTGGAGGAGGGCTTTTACCCGCCCCGAAGAGGCGGGTTATAATCCTGTTGCCCTTTCAGGGCGAGTTTAGTTTAAAACGAATACCGAAATTTAAAGTGTAAAAAGTATAAATTAAAAGAATCAAAATCAAAACTTGAAACCATAGTGATTTGAACTTTAGAATCCGTGATAATTTCCGCATACGAACTAATCACTAACCACTAACCTTAATCCTGTTTATCCTGTCAAAACAAGAAATTCTGCTGAAATAATACAAATTGAAATTGATCAAAGTTGAGGTTATCAAAAACTATTTATCCGTTAGTTATGATTTTATGTATTCAAGATAATTATTTTATTATTGTTGCGATTGATATGGGCTTGACGTGATAACAAATCTTTACTACACTACCGCAACATTTTTTGATTTCAGGTTCAATTATTAATAATTATCGAGATTCTCTAATGATTAGTTTGTAGTTATTCAGTAGAGTGAATATTTTAAACTGTTCATACTTAAATTTTTGGTTCAAGCTGTTGAAAATCATGGTACGGATTTTAGTAAAATATCGGAGAATATTTGTTTTTGAAAAATTTCACTGATATATTGCGAGTTGTATATGTTGTATATGTTGTAAAATTCTAAATGTGGAACGTTATGAAATTAGTTCCTTTATAATTTCACCTTTAAATTTAATTCCGAATTCTTAATTCTATATTTTGTATTCTGAGTTAAACAAATTACATTATTTTAATATCGAGATGCGTCAGACATTATTTTATATTCCAACGTCAATAAATTTTATTCCGGGTATTCCGGAAGTACCGGTATTTGGATTCGGTCTTGTATTAGTGATTTTTTTAATTAGTATTTTGATTGCGTCAATTAGCCGGATTATTAAAACTCGCAAAATTGACAGTGAATTGTGCAGTTATTTAGTTTTGGGTCTTGTTGTTGGATTTGTAATTGTTCAAGTTGTACCGAATACACTTGAACCTGAAGGATTTCCTGTTCGCGGTTATGGAGTTTGTCTTTTGGTCGGAATTTTATCGGCAATTGGACTCGCAACTTGGATTGGTTCGAGTCGAGGGTTATCTGTTGACACAATAATTTCACTTGGTTTTTGGGTGACGATTTGCGGATTAATCGGCACACGAATTTTTTATATCATAGAGTACAGAGAGCAAATGGAAGTATGGCACAACGGCAATTTACAACTTCTGCCGACTTTGTATAACATTTTCAATATTGCAAACGGCGGACTAGTCGTAATTGGCGGAATTATAGGCGGTGCCGCAGGCGGAATAATTTTTGCTGTACGAAATAAATACAATGTGCTGTTAATCCTTGATATCATTGTACCAACGGTAATGCTCGGAATTGCTATCGGACGTATCGGGTGTTTCTTGAACGGTTGTTGTTTCGGTGAAGTAAGCAATTTACCGTGGGCGGTAACGTTTCCTGAAAACAGTCCTGCTCATTTATGTCAAATCGAGCGGGGAGACACTACGTATTGCGGATTAAAATTTAAACAATTCGGTAACAAAAAAATTACAAACGCATGCTGCGGAGGAGGCAGTTCTAACTCGAAAATTCACAACGATCACAATCACAATGATCATAATCATGGCGATCATAATCACGGCGATCACAATCACAACGATCACAATCACAATGATCATAATCACGGCGATCACAATCACAATGATCATAATCACGGCGATCACAAAGTTGACAATTATTTAATTCTTGAAAAAATCTTGCCGGATAGTGATAAGGAGCAGGCGGAAAAACTCAAGACTGGGTTACGTCTTAATTACATAAAGGGACTCAATGCGGAAAACGTGTTAGAAACTTATGCTGTTAAAACGGCGGGACATGTGTATGAAACTATTATTTATTTTCAGCGTGAAAATCCGAATCAGAAGGTTCAATTTAATTTTACGGATGAAAAAAATCAGGCAGACAATTTGAATTACAATGCTGTACCGGCTCATTCCGGCATATTACCGGTTCATCCGACGCAAATTTATAGTTCGATTTTAGCTTTAATTCTTTGCGGAATATTGTTGACATTAGGAAGAATAGAGTGGTTCAAAATACGCAAAGGCGGAGTTGCTGCTGTTTTTCTAATTTTATATGGTTTAGTAAGATTCTGTATTGAAATTGTGAGAACGGACGAAGAACCTTTTCTCAATACGGGGATAACTATTGCGCAAAACCTAAGTATAATACTAATTATTATCGGATTGATATTACTAATTTATGTAACAATAAAAAAAGTTGATATAAAGGCAGAACAAACACGTCCAAATTAACACATAATTCTGAATATATATTTCGAGTGTATATTCCGAGAGTATATTCCGAGAGTATATTTCAGGATTAATAAACGTAACGATAATATTATGTCGATAGATTTAGTTCTTTCACCGCCGAGTTCTCAGAGTATTGCCAAAAGGGCGTTAATTTGTGCTGCGCTTGCGGAGGGTAATACTCTTCTTGAGGGGTCTTTTCATTCGCAGGATTTGCAGGTAATGGTTGACGCTTTGCGGCGTATCGGTTTGAAAATAAATCAGGATTCGAAACAGGGCAAGATGGAAATTGTGGGGCAAGGCGGAATTTTTCCTGTTGATGAAGAATATATTGATGTTGATAACAGCATTTTAACGGCGAATTTTTTAACGGCTGTACTGGCGTTTTCGCGCGGTATTTATCGGATAAATGGAGACAAGCGGGTGCAGCAGTATCCGATGGGCGATTTGATTTTCGCTTTGAATCAGCTTGGTGCGGATGTCAGCAGTGAGAGTTCGTATGATACGTTACCTCTTTTGGTTGAAGGGTTAGTTGGGCGCAGGGGGATAAGTCCGTCGTCTAAGCGTTATGGAATAAATGCGGCGATGGACAATGCGGGAATTCGTTATGCAGCGTTGACTGGAACGGCGACATATCTTTATGCCTGTGCGATTTTACTAGCCTCACCGCTAGCAGCTATAGAATCGCAGGTCGAGTTACATTTCGTGAATCATTTATGTTGCAATCCGTATATTCTGATGACGTTGGATGTAATGAGGGAGTTTGGTGTTGATGTTCCGATTAGGGCGCATCGGGATGACGCTTTATTATTTTCGAAGGGGACGACTTATATTATTCCGCGCGGTATTAAATATAGTCCGCATGAATTTAAAGTTGAATCGGATGCATCGTTGGCGAATTATGCGTTTGCAGCTGCAGCGATTGCGGGCGGAAGTGTGACCGTGCGGAATTTAAGTAATAAAAGTATTCAGAAGGAGTTGGAATTCGTGTTTTGTATGCAGCGGATGGGATGCAGAGTTGAGTATGTTGATCAATCGGTAAAGGTTACGAGGCAGGAGCCGGGGTTATTAAGGGGAATTTCTGTTGATATGGAAGATTTGACGGATTCTATTCAGACTTTTGCAGCATGTGCATTATTTGCAACGTCGCCGTCGAGGGTTACTAATATCTCGCATATAAGACATTGTGAACCCGGACGAATTGAAAAACTTTGTAATGAGTTACGAAAATTCGGCGCAAAAATAAATGAATTTGAAGACGGTTTTTTAATTATACCGCCGGAGGAATTAACGCCCGCAACTATTGAGGCAGACGGCGATCCAAGACTTGCAATGTCTTTAGGGCTAGTCGGATTAAGAATTGATGGAGTTCAAATAGACAGTGCCGATTGTGTTAAAAGAGCTTGGTCAGATTTTTTCAGTGTGTTCAAATTAGATTTTTGAATAATGTAATATACTCATTGTACTTTAAAATTCGGTATTATTTTTTGTAACGAAAAAGGTAACTGTTCACGCATAAAAATAAACCAACTCTGCAAGGGCGGCGGATATTGTGCTTAGTGATTTAGTGATTTAGTGATTTAGTGATTCGAAATCAGAACCGGTACTAATTTCCGCATGCGAACTAACCGCTAACCGCTAACCGCTAACCGCTAACCGCTAACAAAAAATGTCATCAGATAAGGTTTTATCATGTGTCGTAAATTCTGCCGATGAAATTGGTATTTCGGATGCAACGTTTCGTAATTGGCGGCGGCTTGGTGTATTGCGGGGGGACTGTAATAAAAAATTGTGTTCAAGAGCCAATAAGCGGCAATCGCAACGAAAATTTAAGCCGGAGGAATATATTGATAATGCAGCTTTATTTTATGAAATTGATTTTTGGGTTAATTATGTTACAGAAAATAATATTGGTATTTCGGAGGCGTTATTTCTTGTTGTATCTAATATTAGCGGGTTAGGGAGTAATCCGGTTTTTCAGCGGGAGATAGAATTATGGAGTCGGGAGGTTGGCAATATTTCGCGGCAGCATATTGATTGGTTTAGGGAGCATTCGTTGAATATTTTTAATGGTGATGTTCTTGGATTATTTTATCAATTGCTTTTAACGGAGGGTCAAAAGGCGGTTATGGGGTCTTATTATACGCCGTCATTGATTGTGCGGGATATTGTAAAAGAATATGCAACGGTGCGGAGTAAAATTCTTGATCCGGCGTGTGGAACGGGGCAATTTTTGATAGAGGCAGCGAGAGTTACGGGCGATCCGAATTTGTTGTATGGATTTGATAGTGATCCGATTGCGGTGAGGCTTTGCAGGATAAATCTTATATGTAAATTTCCGAATAGAATTTTTGAGCCGAATATTTATTGTGTTGATATGTTATCGGATTGTTCTGCAGATGAATTGTGTGAAAAGGCTAATAGAATTGAAACAAAAATTCCGGCAAATTATTTTGACTTAGTGATTACAAATCCGCCTTGGGGGGGTCATATTGATTTATCTATGAAAAATATTTTAGCAAAGCGGTTTCCGCAGATTATGTCGGGTGAAACATTTTCTTATTTTTTGGTGCAAGCGAGTAAATTTGCGAAATGCGGCGGATATGTTTCTTTTTTGTTACCGGAAGCGATTTTGAATATTAAGATTCATGATGACATCCGTAAATTTCTTTGCAAGAATACGCAAATTGTGAATATTATAAATTTAGGGCGTATTTTCAGTGGTGTTTTTACATCTGTTATTCGGCTTGATTATTGTAATAAACAGCCGAATGAAAAACAGAATGAAAAACGTAATGAAAAACAAAATGTAAAACAAAATGAAAAACAGAATGTAAAACAGGTTTTTGCAATTCATCAAACGGGTGATGATCGTTGTATTTTGGATAAAATTGATTTATTACCGAAGGCGACGTTAAAGAATCATGCAAAATTTGCTCTGGGGATTGTTACGGGAAACAATGAGAAACATATTTTATCGTTATGCGAGTGCGGCAGTGAGCCTATTTTTCGCGGCAGGGATGTTGAACCGTTTATATTGAAACCGAGCAAGGAGTATATTATTTTTGTGCCTGAACGGTTCCAGCAAGTTGCCAGTGAGAATTTGTATCGGGCGGAGGAGAAATTGATATATCGTTTTATTTCTAGGGACATTGTTTTTGCTTATGATAATAAAAGGCGGTTAACGTTAAACAGTGCCAACATTTTGATACCGGACATTCCGGATTATCCGATAAAGGCGTTAGCGGCTGTATTGAATTCGGAGGTCATGCGTTTTATTTATCGGAAGAGGTTTAACACGATTAAGGTATTACGGGGCAATTTAGAAAATTTACCGATTCCGATTTTATCTAACCATGAAAAAAACGAGTTAGCAGCGATGGCAGACAAATTTATTGAAACACGTTCAATGAATTTGATTACGGGTATTAATCAAATTATTTTTAATCATTACAATCTAAATGATCGTGAAATAAAACAAATCGTAGGGGCGGGGGCAACATTATTTACCCAACGGTAGGGGCGGGGGCAAGCCCCGCCCCTACAATTTAAAACCAAACCAAACCGAATTGACCTGTATGTGATGTTAAATGCGAAATCGTGGGGGCGGGGGCAAGCCCCGCCCCTACAATTTAAAAATTTAAAACCAAACCAAACCGAATTGATCCGTGTGTGATGTTAAATACGAAATCATGGGGGCGGGGGCAAGCCCCGCCCCTACAATTTAAAAATTTAAAACCAAACCAAACCAAACCGACTTGATCCGTGTGTGATGTTAAATACGA
>JAITKS010000090.1 GCA_031278315.1 Planctomycetaceae bacterium
CTAAACGGGGCGGGGGCAAGCCCCGCCCCTACGATTTCGCATTCAACGATTTCGTATTCAACATCACACACGGGTCAATTCGGTTTGGTTTTGAATTTTTAAATATACCGTTGACGGGGGCAAACATAATTTGGGACGGGGACGAACATAAACGGGGCGGGGGCAAGCCCCGCCCCTACGATTTCGTATTCAACGATTTCGTATTTTACATCACATACGGATCAATTCGGTTTGGTTTGGTTTGGTTTTAAATTTTTAAATTGTAGGGGCGGGGCTTGCCCCCGCCCCTATTGGTATGTTGCAAATTATTTTAAATTTATTCTATAGAAACTCGATTTCATTCGTCAAATGCCCCGCAAATTAATTGAAACGGCTGTTTACAATCGATTTCAATAATGGTATAAATCGTTACGAAAATTATGCCTAATTAAACTAGTTTGTATTGTCTCACGACAATTAAATTTAATCAAAAATGATACAAGCGGTTTGGGCATGTTAAACTATCTTGAATTAAAATATGAATTTCTCAAAATAACATTAGCCGAATTTGTAATACTTAATCTTTGATACAAATAATCGAGACTAATAATCAACTAAATTCAATACCAATTCAAATAACTTAACATTGCCGATATCTCACTTGTCCATTTCAAACCATTTTTTAAAAGGAGTAAACTAATGTCGTTTAACCTAAAAACCTGTTTGTTATTCGTGCTTTTGTTACCGTTTACATTTTTATCTGTATTCGGTCAAGGCGTTCTGATCAATGAAAGCAAAATTGCAATAATATTACCGCGTCCGCCGCATTGGCCGATACCTCGTCCAGTTCCGCCGCGTCCGCCTGCACAACCTGAATCAAGCTACGCAATTAAATCATTAGAAGTCAACACAAATATAAACGGTCAATTCGCTGACGTAAATGTTTCACAAACATTTGTCAATACGGGAAAAACTCAAATGGAAGTTTCATTTGTTTTCCCGCTGCCCTACGACGGTGCAATACACTCAATGACATTGCTCGTCAACGGAAAAGAATACGATGCGAAATTACTCGACGCCAAAGAAGCACGAAAAACCTACGAAGATATAGTCCGGCGTAACCAAGACCCCGCACTATTAGAATGGATCGGTAACGGTATGTTCAAAACAAGCGTCTTTCCAATTCCCGCAGGTGAAAGCCGAGTTATAAATCTAAAATATACACAATTACTTAAAGTTGACGGCGGATTGACAGATTTTATCTTTCCCATGAGTACCGCAAAATATACCGCTAAACCTATCGAAAAACTCGAAATAAGTCTCAATATCGAAACACCGGACGAAATAAAAAATATCTACAGCCCAACACACGAAATTAAAATTAAACGTCCAACATCAAAAACCGCCTCCGTTATATTTGACGCTAAAGAAATCATACCAACATCTGATTTCCGTCTCTTTTTTGATTCCGGTAAAAACGAAGTCAGCACACGGCTGCTAAGTTTCAGACCCGACCCCAAAGAAGACGGCTACTTCATGCTGCTAGCTTCTCCAAAATATATAACAAATGATCAAAAACATATCGCTAAAAACGTAATTCTTGTAATCGATAATTCCGGCAGCATGATGGGCGAAAAAATCTCTCAAGCACGTAACGCATCACAATTCGTTTTGAATAATCTGCGTGAAGAAGATACGTTTAATATAGTTCAATATAGTAATAGCGCAACGAAATTTAAAGACGAAGTTCAACCGGTCAAGAAAGAAATTATTGCTGAAGCAAACAATTACACAAGTTCAATCAGAGCGTCAGGGTCAACGAATATTGAAGATGCATTGAATGTCTCACTTGCGGCAATTCAAGATAGTAAAATACCTAATTACGTGCTGTTTCTTACAGACGGCTGCCCAACAGCCGGTGAGATAAACGAACTTAAATTAAACGAAATATCAAAAACGGCAAATAAAAATAGTGCAAGAATTTTTGTGTTCGGTGTCGGTTACGACGTAAACAGCAGATTGCTCGACCGTATCGCACGTAATAATCGCGGACAAACCGTATATGTCAAGCCGGACGAAAATATCGAGGATCATGTTTCGAAAATGTACAATCGAATCAATGCACCAGTTTTGACCGATGTTACTTTTAATTTTAAAGCCAAAGGAAACAATAACGAACAACAAAAATACGCAACTAATCGTATTTACCCCAATGGCAAAATTGATCTATTTGCAGGTGAACAATTGGTAATTGTCGGTCGTTATTCAACGGCAGGAGAAATGATAATCAATGTCGAAGGTAAAGTAGGCGGCGAGACAAAAACTTTCAGTTTCGATTGTAATCTCGTTGATAAAAGTAATGATCAAACTGCATCGTTTATTTCACGGCTTTGGGCAATTAGACGTATCGGCGAAATTCTGGATGATATCGATTTGAAAGGACAAAATAAAGAATTGGTTGACGAACTCGTTAAATTGTCAACCTCTTATGGAATTTTAACGCCCTACACTTCTTTTCTTGCAGATGAGAATGTTCAGTTGTCAGATCACAAAGATAACGTGTCGAAAACAATGTCGAATACTGCCGCCTTAAAGATCACTTCAGGAGAATCAGGATTTGGACAACGGCGCAGCAAACTCGATTTCCAAACTGCAAAGAATTTTGCCGAATTTGATTCACGCAACTCCTCAAATTTACGTGCGCTAGACACGGCTAGTTCACCAATGCCCGCATCGGCACCTCAAATATTAGGTATAACTCCGCATAGCCGATCGAATATGCCGCAGTCTATGCCGCAGTCTATGCCGCAAAGCTCGAATCATATTACGTCAAATATGAAAGACAAGGCGGAAACATCGTCTGACACCGCAGAGTTAAATGTTCAGAATATAAATAATCGCGCTTTTTTCAAGAAGTCCGGCGTTTGGATAGATTCGACACTTAATGAAACACAAATGAAACCTGAAAATATTATCACAGTAAAACAATTTAGTGATGAATATTTCAAGTTAATTGACCAATACAAAAACGATATAACACAGTATCTAACATTAGGAGGTACTCAAATTATAAACGTGAATGGTCAGGCATATAAAATCGAACCGTTATAATTTCGATAATTTGTGATCTTTTGTTTTTTTGAGATTACGAAATACACGAAAATTTGTAATATATCAGTGTAATAATTTATTTTTTTGCGGGAACGCGGTCGTCTCGACCGCATCTTTAGGCGTTTTTTGTACAAAAAAGATGCAGGCGGGACGCCTGCGTTCCCGCCGGCTAAAATATTTTTTACTAATTCACTTAAATTGAAAATCTAAAATCTAAAATTACAAAATCTGATTTCTCTGTGTCCTCTGTGTCCTCTGTGGTTAATAAAAAAAATATTCCACTGATATATTACAATAAATGCAGCTTGTGTAAAAATTTTTGAATGAGGAATAAAAACGCAATCGTTTTGTGGTGTGATTGAATGCAGACTAATTGAACATGCGTGTTGACAGGTGTAGTAGGTGCTGTAGAATAGCACGAAATTTTCGGTTAATTCCGAAAATTTTTTTCATTATATTTTATAGTAGTTAATTTGAGGTTAAATATGCGATCGACGCTTGTTATTAAATTAGTTGAAGCTGCCAACGAGGGTACAGCCGCATTTCAAGAGGCGGTTAAAATTTTAGCTGAAGACGAAAAGAAAAAGGGGAATAACGATGTTTCTGAAAAACTTCGTCTTGCTTTGTTGAAAAAAAAAGAATTTTCGCCTTTGTCATATTCCAATACTACTTCTAATAATTTGTTTTCTCTTAGCCGTATTAAATCTCCTTCGTCAAGTGCTATTCCGCAGAATAAAAGTACATCTTTTTCATTGTTTGAAATAATCGAACCGACGATTGGTTTTGAAAATTTATTTTACTCACCGGAAGTTACTAATATTTTTAAACAGATTATTGCGGAATGGAATAAATCGGAACAATTATTAAAAGCAGGAATACCTCCCACGCAACGGATTTTATTACACGGACCGCCGGGATGCGGAAAAACAATGGCAGGATTTGCTTTAGCTAAAGCTATAAAAATGCCTGTTGCATACATTCGGCTTGATAGTCTTTTTTCTTCTTTTTTGGGGCAGACGAGTTCTAATCTTCGGTCAATTTTTGATTCTGTTGCAGCGTCGTCTCGAATTTTATTTTTAGATGAATTTGACGCTGTCGCCAAAAAACGTGATGATAATCACGAGATCGGTGAAATAAAGAGAATTGTTATTAGCTTACTACAGAATTTGGATTTTCTACCGCCGGAAGTAATAGTAATCGCTGCGACAAATCACGAACATCTACTCGATCCAGCTGTATGGCGGCGATTTGATATGAGCATTAATATCGGACTGCCCGATTACAAAACAAGAAAACGTATGATTGATGTGTGGCTGAATCCTTATCAGCCGAAAGTGAAAAATACCGATACTGATACTCTTGCTAAAATTACTGAACATTTTAATATTGCCGGTATAAAAAAAGTTATCCTGCAAACAATTAAAAAAGTCCTTTTTCTCGACGAATTGTCAGAAGTAACAACTAATGATTTTATTCGTCAGTTGATTTTGTTGGAGGGTTATACTGTGTCTAATGAATCGTTACTCAAGTTTGCGCAGAAATTACGTTCCGTAAAATTACCGCTTACTAGTATTGAGCATATTACGGGTATCCCGAAATCAACAATAGGAAATCATACTCGCTGTTATAAAAAGGTGAAAAATGAAAAATAAAATTTTGCGGTCTCATTTTATTATCCCTGAATCGGATATTAAAAACATTAAGAATAACCCAACAGGCCGTACAAAGATTGTACCAAGAGATTATAACGATCATGGACAGAAACTTATTTCCAGTCTGGAGAGGATTAAAAAGCAGTTTAGCAAAACAAAACCGCTTTCACTGGGAGATGATTCTATTGTCTTTCGTATTAAGTTACATGAGGGACATAAATTTCAGGAACAAGCGAAACAAGATTTTTTGAAAAGATATAATCTTGAAGTCAAAGTTGTCCAGACAAATGAGCTTGCTATTGTTGCGGCGTCACCGAAACCGTTGGAAAATTTTAATCGGATAATTACTGAATATCGGGATTCTGGTATTAACAAAACAAATCTCAATTATATTGATGATATTCTTACGTATAAAGGTTTTGATAAAAACTCAAATGCGTTACAAAAATTGCTTGAGGATCCTAAAAATGAAAATCCGCTTGATGTTCAACTTATGCTTTTTCCTAATTATACGCGAGAACAATATCAACAAGCGTTGCATCAAATTAAAGAGCATATTGAAGCAGTCGGCGGTAAATTGAAACGTGAGCCGTTCTTTTTAAGTAATGGTATTCCGATAATCAGAGCAGAATTGACGGCGTATCAACTTTCTACTGTTGCGGAGAATAGTGCTATTTATCTTGTGGAGGAAACAGGTTTTTTTCGTTTTGATCCGAGCGGTGTACGCTCGGAGTCATTACAAAAATTGTCTCTCGATCCTGAAATAAATATAAATTCGCTTGAATCTGTGGTGATTATTGACAGCGGAATTGATTTTTCAAATACGCCTGTTTTAGAACAGTTGGTTGTTGACCATTGGCTGCCGCAGGGATATCGAACATTGGATACTTCGCATGGTACATACGTTGCAAGCAGGGTTATACTTGGTGAAAATATTGAGCAACAAATTCGGTTAGGTGTATTGACGCCGCAAGCTACTGTAATTGACGCGTGTGTTTTGGTAGAAAATAATTTATCTGAGGATCAACTTATTTTGTATTTAAAAGATATTGTTGAGACATATCATAAAAAGGCAAAAATATATAATCTGTCATTGAATACTGCGAAATCTATTCAAGCGGATCGTATTGGTGTTGCAGCTTATGAAATTGATAATTTGATGCGTCAGTATGGGGTTATTTTTGTTATTTCATCAGGTAATCATAATGTTTGGCAAAATCATAATTCTATTGAAGATTTTCTTGATGACGATGACATACAAATTGCGCCGCCGGCTGAGTCTTATTTTGCTCTGACTGTTGGAGCTATTAATGATAAAAACGATCCTGATAGTATTACGCAAACAAATGAATTATCGCCTTATTCGCGTATCGGTTTGGGGTTTGCCTGCTGTGAAAAACCTGAATTAGTTGCTTATGGAGGTAATATTTCTAAAGTAAATGGTTCTTTATTTGGTACGGGAGTTATTTCTAATAATGGGAAGTATAAATGTGTTTCTGGGACAAGTTATTCAGCACCGATTGTTTCTAATCATTTGTCAGTATTATTGTCTGTGTTACCTTTAGAAAATAATGTAATGATTGCAAAAACTTTATTAATACATTTAGCGGAACCAATGTACAATTATGAACAGTTGCAGGAGGATGAAATCGCTTTACAGAAAAAATTGTATGGTAATGGGATGTCCAGTATTGAGCGCTCTCTTAATTCGACTCCGCAACGTGTAACATTTGTTGCAACTAATCAGATGAATCGGTTGACGAAACAGCGGGTCGCATTTCGTGTACCTGAAACTCTTGCTAATATATCGGGAATAAAATCGCCTGCCGTTGTGACGGTTACGTCGATGATATTTCCGCCGCTCGATTATACAAAGGGAACAGAATATCTTGGGGCATACGTTTCAGCGTCTCTGCATAAGATAGACGGACAAGGTAATAGTGTTGTATCTAATCCTACTGGTGATCGGGGCAGACAAAAATGGCAATCGATTTATCATTTCAAAAAATCTTTTTGCAGATTTAATCCCGGTGATTGGGAAGTGTGGTTAGAGCTTTTTACAAGATGGGATACAGATACAACTGAAAATATTCCATACGTATTGGCAATTACAATTGAAACGCCGTCTGAACAGGCGGATATTTATACGGCAATTCAGCAGGAAGTTCCTCATAAATATCGACTCCTTACGGCCGCTGTCACAGATGTAACAATATAGTTGTGATCTTTAATAAATAGTTTTTGTATCGCCGAATTTCATTCTTAGTACGATACGTATAATTTACCGTCGCATAAGGGACATAATTCAATTTCTATATCGACTGTTTTATCGACTTAACACAGGGCGAATGGTTGACGAATATATTGTTCACGACCTCTATTCGTTGCGTTTATATTTGCTGCGTCTATTCGAATAGAAAAAACAGCACCAATTACAAAATTAAACTTGACCGGTTGCAAAATAGTTATTTAATATTTTTTTCTCCCCCCGTCTTGACATGTTTTGTTTGATCGTTGATAGTTATTTACGTTGTATTTGAGATTTGTAGTTTTTTTCTAATTTTGACCAACAATAATTTAATTTTGAATTGTCAAGTTATAAAATTGCGCTGTCTCTTTTGATTGGTTGACATTTTAATTTTCGTTTGATCGAATTGATTTTAATCGAATTGCGATCTACGGATTCTAAAATGTTACCGGTATAAACAAGCTCAACAGAATTAGTCCGATTTACATAAATAGCCGGAAAACATGTTTGAATAAATACGTTTTGCAGATATATAAATTTATCACGAAATTTGTATCACGAAATTTGTATATTACGATTTCGTCTTTGCAATTTTGCGTGATTAAAATCTGTTGAGAGCTTGTTGTACGAGTTTCATTTAACCCTTTATATTTTTAACGATCTAAACATGTCGGTATTTCTTGGTATTGATATCGGTACATCCGGTACAAAGACATTGGCAATTGACGGCAAAGGTAAAATTCTTGCCGATAATTTACAAGATTATCCTTGTTACGCACCAAAACCCCTTTGGAGCGAACAAGACCCCGAAGATTGGTGGCAAGCAACAGTTAAGTCTGTTCGTAATGTTATCAAAAAAGGAAAAATTAAACCAAACGATGTTAAAGCAATTGGACTTTCAGGTCAAATGCACGGCAGCGTTTTTCTTGACAAAAATGGGTCTGTAATTCGAAAAGCAATTCTTTGGAATGATCAAAGAACTGTAAAAGAATGTGACGAAATCACCAAAGCTGCAGGCGGACGGGACGAGTTGATCAAACTTGTATCAAATCCTGCAATAACCGGATTTACAGCTCCGAAAATTCTGTGGCTGCGAAACAATGAACCGCGAAATTACGAAAAAATTCGCAAAATACTTCTCCCAAAAGACGAAATACGCAGAAGATTAACAGGTGAATATGCAACAGATGTAAGCGACGCCAGCGGAATGCTATTGCTCAATATTGCAAAACGGAATTGGTCGATTGAAATGCTCAATAAACTTAAACTCGACCGCGAATTTTTCGGTAAAGTTTACGAATCGGAAGACGTTACCGGAAATTTAACTTCCGAAGCCGCAAAGTTATTAGGTTTGACAACAGATTGTATTGTCGTAGGCGGAGCAGGAGACTGCGCAGCAGGCGCTATCGGAAATGGAATTGTTGGTGAAGGAATTTTATCAACGTCGATTGGTACGTCGGGAGTGATGTTTGTTTATAGCGATAATATAAAAACTGATCCGTCGGGACGAGTTCATACGTTTTGTCATGCGGTTCGCGGGAAGTGGCATTTGATGGGAGTTACGCTGGCGGCAGGAGGCTCGTTACAGTGGTTTCGTAATGCAGTTTGTCAAGAATTATTTGCAGCTTCAAGAAAGAAAAAAATTGACGTCTATAATGTACTTTCGTATGAAGCAGAAAAAACTCCAGCGGGCAGTGAAGGATTATTCTTTTTACCATATTTAAGCGGTGAAAGAACGCCTCACGCTGACCCGTTTGCAAGAGGATGTTTTATAGGATTGACACTCGCACATTCTCGCGGACATCTAGTCCGTAGTGTGATGGAAGGTGTAACTTTTTCTTTGCGCGATTCGTTAGATATTTTTGAGAATTTAGGAATTTCAATCAAACAGATTCGCGCAACAGGCGGCGGAGCAAAAAGCCCGTTTTGGAGACAAATTCAAGCTGATGTATTCGGACAAAAAGTCGTAACAATAAATTCAGAGGAAGGACCGGCTTTTGGTGCAGCATTACTAGCAGCGGTAGGTGCAGGCGAATACAAAAACATTCAAGAAGCTTGTAAAGCAACTATAAAAATTGTCAAAGAAACTAAACCAGATATGAAAACAAAAAAAATCTACGATAAAGCGATGCCGATATATCGAGATTTGTATAATTCACTTAAAGATAATTTCAAAAAAATCGGAGGTACAAAATAGAAAAATAGATAATAAACAAAAATTGTAATTGAGTAATATTTCAGAGAAATTGTTCAGAGAAATTGTTATACAAACTATTTCTTTAATCAAGTTGTTAAATTTAATCGGAGATTCTATGAGAGTTAGAAATTTATTTTTTTGTGTGTTAAGTCTTGTAATTTTCGTATTGTTTTATCAATTCGGATTTACAGACGAGGCATTTCAATTCAAGGAAGAAAACGGCAAACAGCTTATCTTAACCGAAGGAGAAAAACCTATTTTCGTTTATCGTTTTGATATCGTTGAGCATGAATGGGTGCCGACAAAAAATTTAAGCCGAAGAGCTGGTTGTTATATTCATCCGTTGTATGGTCTCAATGGTGAAATATTGACAGACAATGCTCCAAAGGATCATTTCCATCATCACGGCGTTTTTTGGACTTGGCCTCATGTTGGAGTTCATACCAAAGAGGGCAAAGTTAATTGGTATGATCTTTGGACAAGTAACACGGCACTCAAACAACATTTTGTTCGTTGGATTGACAAACAAATATCACCGAGTTCAGCTTCCTTTGAAGTTGAGAACGGTTGGTTTATTGGTGAACCGGCAGATAAAAATAAAATTATGTATGAGCGGGTTAAAGTTATTGTACATCGGATTCAAACGGATGATAGCGGTTTACGGTCTAGGGCAATTGATTTACAAATTGTCTTGAAACCGATAGATAATCCGATTTCGTTGCGAGGCAGTGCGGGAAAAAGTTATGGCGGTTTATCAATTCGTTTTAAACCTTATATTCCCGAAAATGAAAGGAAAAATAAAAACGCAGAATCAAAACGAAGCGGGATAAATATAATTACAACGCCGGAAGGAAACGCGAAAACAGATTTATCAGAAAAGCCGTTAGCGTGGGCAGATTATACGTCAAAATTTGATAACCGTGATGAATTAACGGGAGCAACTATTTTTGTACCAAAAAGTCATCCTGATTATCCGCCGACGTGGTTAGTTCGGTATTATGGACCTCTGTGTTTAGGTTGGCCGGGAGTCAAAGAGCGTTTATTTCCGCCGGATAAAGAAATCAATTTAAAATACAGAATCTGGATTCATGATAAAAAAGTAACAACGCAACAAATCCAAAAATACTACGACAATTACAATCAGAATCAGAATTGAAATATGTATCTTTTTAGGGTAATAAATCAGTAGATTTTTTGTTTTTTTTGAAATACGAAATACACGAAAAAATGAAATAGACAAAAAAAATATGAAATAAAAATTTTCGTGTGTTTCGTGATCTTAAAAAAACAAAATTCAACTGATATGTTACCTTAAATCTCAAATCTCAAATCTTAAATCTTAAATTTGTATTATTTAATTTCATGTAATTCGCCGATTGTTTTTATTTCGTAATTTTTATTTTTAGAGTTTGCCGGCAGAATGAATAAAGCGGAAATTTCGGGGTGATTTTTTTGGTATTCTATTGTTTTTTCAAATCCCATTATAAAAAATGCTGTTGATAATAATTCTGCTAAAATTCCGCTTGTTGCAATTACTGTTACAGATAATACGTTATCTGCCGGATATCCTGTTCTTGGATCAATCAAGTGAGAAAAACGTCGTCCTTCGTGTCTGAAAAATTGTTTTTGCGAGCTTGATGTACTAATTGCTTTATCAGATAACATTATTTCCATCAATCTTTTATTTCCGCGTAACGGGTCTGAAATTCCTATTTTCCAATTTTCACCTTTTACCAACATGCTGCTCAATCCGCCGTGAAACAGAAAACGATTTACTTCAAAATCACACAGACATTTTGAACCGGCATCTATAGCGAATCCTTTTCCGGCGCAGCCGAAATTTAGCATCATTTCCGGTAACTTAAATCTGATTGTTTGATTTACCGGATCGATAATTAGAGATTTATAATCGACAGATTTTAGTGCATTTTCGATTTCGTTTTTATGCGGAATAATTTTCTTTCCTTTTGCGAATCCCCATAATTTCCAGAGTATGCCGCTTGTAATATCGACTGCGCCTTCTGTTTGTTCGGCGATTTCTTGGCATTTTGTTATTAACTCTAGTAATTCATTATCAATTTTTACGGTCTCGTTGTATGCAGTAAGATTGATATATTGCACTTTACTATCGAATCGAAATACCGATAAAACTTGTTCCAAACGCTCGACTTCATCCAATGCTTTAATTGCTGCTTCTGTTCCATGTTGAAATAGCATTCGCGGAAATAATATTTCAAAGTCAACATTCATTGCTCGGCGGCTCACGCTTAGCAAAGAACTGTTTTCGTTATCAGCTTTCCAAAACATTTTGTGTATAGTTTTGTGTAGAATGTTTTATTGGATAATATACTTTTCACACTTTAAATTTCGGTATTCGTTTTAAACTTAAATTGCACTTGCAGGGCGAATTCATAGACAATTTTTTGACTCAAAAACAAGTTGTACTTATTAAAAAATATTGCAATGTTTATTGACAATATTTTCAATTAAAAAAATAAAAAACGAATGTAATATACTATTCATACTTAAAAATTCGGTATTTGTTTTAAACAAAACCAGCCCTGAAAGGGCGATCGGATTATAACCCGCCCCAGCGGGGCGGGTAAAATCCCCCCAAAACCTAAGCCCTGAAGGGGCGATCGGATATTGAGACTCATAACCAACGTAATGGAAACGAAACAATAATTGTTGTTAATAATTGTTGTCGTTATTTTTTACTGCTCTTTCAGGGCGATTTGGGTGAACAGTTCTTTTGTAATAAAAACTGAAATTTAAAGTGTGATGAGTATAGTTATGTGAGGTCGATTGAATCTTTTAGATGCGTTAATACAATATTTCGCTGATTGTGTCAAGACGAGTTTTTTTATTTTTTAAAACAAGCAACGCATGAAATTTCACAAAAAACATGAAAATCATATACAAATTCTTTTTCGTATTTTTCGTGAATTTTGTTATTTTGGAATATATTCAGAGTAATAATTTATTGTTTTTCGGGACCGGTTATATTTTTCGTTACAAAAAAAGAGATTGCTATGTAGAGACACAATGTATTGTGTTTCTACAGACATTATCATTATCATACCCCGAAGGGGTATCTCCAATGTAGCCGTGCGTGGTGTACTCACCACACACGGAATCAAATGGATAAATTAACACAAAATC
>JAITKS010000205.1 GCA_031278315.1 Planctomycetaceae bacterium
AATATTTCAGTGAAATTTTTGTTTTTCAACTTTTTTTGGTTTATAAATTTTAAAACTAACCTTAAAACCTTTACCGTTGCGCTAATAAGCCGAAAAGACGGCGAATTAGGTGAAATCGGAGTTGATACAGTAATCGAAAAATTAGTTGATGAAATTAAAAAACGGAGTTTATAAGAGAATGACAAAAGAGAACAACTATATTTTCGGACGTTTCATTTTATATTTAAGCAAATAAAATTATCGTTATCTTTGACTTTAACATCACACTATAAAAAAATTTTTATGTTAATCACTAAAATTAAAAAGAACTCTATCATTTGCGGCGATTGTTCAGAGGAATTACGTCATTTGGCGAATGATTCAGTTGACCTTGTAATTACAAGTCCGCCGTATTTTCAACAACGTGAATATGCCGGCGGAAACGGAATCGGAAATGAAAAAGATATTGACGAATATGTTTTTAATATTGTTCAGATTTTCCGGCAATGCGTAAGAATTACTAAACCGACTGGAACGATTGTTTTCAATATTGGCGATAAATATGTCAATGGTAATTTATTACTTGTTCCTTATCGTTTTGCGATTGAAGTACAAAATTTGAAACTTGTTAAACTCATTAATGAATTGACGTGGGTCAAATTAAATCCAACTCCCAAACAAGACCCGCGAAAGTTGATCTCATCGACCGAACCTTTTTTTATTTTCGCAAAATCTAACGATTATTATTTTAATCGCGAGGCTTTTTTAGAGTACAAAGACAAATATTGCAGCGGAAATCGCCGCTCACCTAGCAACGATTTAGGAAAAAAATATTACGAATTGATTGAAAACTCTGAATTGAGCGAAGAACAAAAAAATATAGCAAGAAAAGAATTGAAAGAAGTAATTACCGAAGTCCGAAATGGAAAACTTGATAGTTTCAGAATGAAAATTAAAGGGATTCACGCTTTACCCTACGGCGGACAAGCAGGCGGACGATTGACACAAATTAATACAAAAGGATTTACGATCATTAAAATTTACGGCAATTCAATTCGGCGTGATGTAATCGAAAGTACGGTAGAATCGATTAAAGGAAATATTCATCCGGCAGTGTATCCTGAATTTATTGTTCAGGAAATTATCAAACTATTAACACATGAAGGCGATATTATTCTTGATCCATTTTTAGGTTCAGGAACAACTGCTATTGTTGCTAAACGATTAAAAAGAAATTATATCGGTATCGAAATTCATCCCGAATATGCCAACTATGCGGAACAACGAATCAATGAAACGGAAACTCTGTACTCTTGTGAATTATTTATATGAACGAATTTGAAATTTTAGAAAATCTTTATAAACAGGTATTGAAATTTATCAACCTGAGAAAAATACCGAAGTATCCAATTATATTAACAAATAATGTCGAAATACTTATAGATGAAATTGACAAAAATAAATCGTTAGTTTCAGCATTGGTAACCTCGTGCCTTAAAAAGATCATAAATCCTGAACAAGATATTCGTTATCATAGAGCAGATTTTGATAATGGATATTCTGCGCGAGTTTTAGATACAAAAATAATAACTCCGTTTTTCAAAAAATATTTTCCAAAATATGCTAATAAAGAATCTGCGTTTTTGACGTTATCAACACGTGAAAAAATCGAATGGACTAAAACTGCCGGTATAGCATTGAAAATTCGCAATATTGCCGTTAAAACAAGTTTTTTGGAAATTTTTGATGCTGTTGAAAAAGACATACTCAAGCCGCAGGATGTTATTGTTTATGCTTTCATGAAACTTTATGAATTATCGCAAAAACAAAAGATCATTTTAGACGATACGATTGAAACGTCAGATTTTTTGCATATTATCAATATCAATACAGTATTGACAATGTTGGATAATCATTTTGAAACACGACAAAGTTCACGTTTACCAGTGATTGCAATTTACTCAATTTATGAGGAATTATTCAAAAATTTTGATACTTATAAGGATAAAGTATTGTACAAATTGAATGTTCACAAATCATCGGACAAGCATAGTTACGGTGATATAGAAGTTTGGAATCAAGACAACACGCCGTATGAAATGGTTGAAATTAAACACAATATACCAATAGACCGTAATTTGATATTCGATATTGTCAAGAAGTCGGAAAACACCTGTATCAAACGATATTATATTTTGACAACAGCAAAGGACAATTTTATATCGCAGGAAGAGGAAGAATATATCAACAAGTTTATTCTAAAAATTCGTAACGATACGGATTTAGATATTATCGCTAATGGTATTCGTTATAGCTTAAAATATTATTTACGTTTTATTAATGATTGTAGAGATTTTATCAAATCCTACACAAAAAATTTAATAGAAGACGCAAAAAATTCAACTGAAGTTCAGGAATTTCATATTACCGCATGGAAAAATATTTTATGTGAACATCAATTGGAGGATTCGATACACTAATTTAATATAGAAAGTTGAAAACAGTGATTTTGTTGAATTTTTCACCGGAGCAGTTACGAATTTTAACGGTGAGTGAAAAATTTAACGGTGAGTGAAAAATTTAACGACTATGCGAAATCGGTAGAGCAAAAAATTCTCGCTCAAAATATCCGTGTAACAACAGATTTGCGCAACGAAAAAAATCGGTGCAAAAGAATCAGAGCCAAATACCGTTGCGCTGAGAAGTCGAAAAGATTGGGAATTGAGTGAAATTACTGTGAATTATTGGAAATGATTAAAAACAACTTGATCAAACGAGATAAATTGGAATATGGTGATTTTC
>JAITKS010000238.1 GCA_031278315.1 Planctomycetaceae bacterium
TCACTTATTAACGATTTACGAAATAAACTAAAATTATTAGCAAACAAAATTCAACCTAAAGTTTATCAATATGGATTTCTAAAAAAATAAACAAAACGAATTTCTAAAAATTAATTTTATACTGTATCGTCATAAAATGTTTTTTTGTAATTTTTAAACACGAAATACACGAACAAGAGCTAAATATCAAGAAGTCCCGTTAGGGACTATTCACCAAAAAACTTTATTAACCGTATGCTTTAGCTTACGGAAGGAGCTTTAAAATTCGTAAACAACCAAAAAAACAAAAACTATTATTCCACTGATAAATTACAAAAAATCAATTGTTGATAAATTATCCCAAAATCTAAAATCTTAAATTTAAAATCTAAAATTACAAAATCATCTTTCTCTGTGTTCTCTGTGTCCTCTGTGGTTAATAAAAAAACTAACGTTGGTTAAAAATAAATTTGAAATCTTTGAAAAATTTCACTGATATATTACAAATTTTTTATCCATGAATTTTCACGAATGATACACACAAATAATACATGAAAAAAATGAATGAAAAATTTTATTATGATCTATAATTCGATTAAAGCCCACTTGACGCCTTTTTGAAACGAGATACAATTTTCGCCTTAATTATGAGTATTGGTGCTGGCGGTAAATCTTAAATCGCCGGATAACAGGGAATTTCAGTGCATGTCGTACACACAAATTAATAGTCGCAAAACCTTTGGTATAAGCATATTAAAAAACGATATTATTCTGAAGCAGTCCTCGCTGCCGTAATTGGTTTAACAGAACGTTAAACGATGTCGAAATCTAAATGACCACTGATCGTTTTAATCGGGAAGGTCTGACATCGAAACCATAAGCCGGAAGACCTACCAATATTCTTTACTTTGCTTTTTACGAGATGATGAAAAGTTAAAGATCAATTTCCCACTTCAGGCAGAACGGTTTTTGTCTGCGTAAATTCGTCGGTGTTGACGTTTGCGCTGAAATTGCGTCCCGTTTGCCGTAACATTTTCTCAAGGAGAAAAGAATGAAAAAAATTTTCGCATTTACACTCGTGGAACTTCTTGTCGTGATCGCCATTATCGCCGTGCTTATCGGTTTACTTTTACCAGCTGTACAGATGGTAAGAGAAGCAGCACGACGAATAAAATGTCAGAATAATCTGAAACAACTCGTATTAGCACAACACAATGCTCAAGATGCTAACGGTCATCTCGTTCCCGGTGCCGATAGAAATCTTATGACCGGGTCAGGAACAAGAGATCAAACTCCCGGATGGGGATTACCTATGATGCCGTTTATGGAAATGACGACACTTTTTGCAACTCATAATAAATCTTTAAACTACGGAATGGTGACCACTACAAATTTAGATTTAGCGAAAACAATTATTCCGCATTATTTATGTCCATCAGCCGGAAAACCTGATTATGATGTAACAGTATATCCGCTAAGGAATTTAGTAGGCACATCAGGATTTGAGTTTACTCGTGAAAAAGTAAGTTTTAGAAGCGGCAGCTACACGTTTGCAGGGGGACGAACACATTATGTCGCTATTCATGGTGCTCAACAAAATGCGGCAGAACGTAGTAGTCGATACCGTTCATATTATGCTTACACAGGCGGTTCTGTTACCGCTCATACTTGTGGTTGTACGGAATCATGTGCGCCGAACGGTTGTATGCCGGCAATACAAATTGCCAATAGACCGGAGATGTATATTAATTTAACAATGATTGAAGACGGCACTTCAAATTCAATAATGTTTTCAGAAGATTGTGCTTCGTTTATGAGTCATTGGGCTCATCATTTCAATTTACTTGTATTCAAAGAGGATCGAGCTTCTCCAATAAATACGAAATCGTACAAGCCATTTCCGCATTGTGCAACTGGTTCTAATGTCTTTAGTTATAGCATGTATCAATTTCATGATTTACGTAGTATGCATCCAGGCGGAGTAAATTCGGCGTTTGCTGACGGTCGAGTTGTATTTATGTCGGAAGGTACGGAATTAAGAATAATTCGTTTACTTCTTAACCGAATGGACGGCGAATTTGTTCCCGTTCCATAAACGTAATATATCAGCGGAATATTTGTTGACAGGATAAACAGGATTACAGAATTTACAGGATAGTGAATAGTCTTTAGTTCGCATGCAGAAATTATCACAGATTATAAATTCAAATCACTAATTGAAGGTTTCAAGTTTTGATTATTTTAATTTATGTATTAATTTTAAGTATTAATCAAACTAGCCCTGAAAGGACAATCGGATATTGGAGCAATATGGTTAATTGTCTGAACTATGATTTTTGTGATTTGTATGATTGAAATGATTTTTTTAAACACGAAACACATATACAACTCCTTTTCGTGCTTTTCGTGCTTTTCGTGTGTTTCGTGTTTAAAAAATAAATGCGAACTAATCACTAATATTGAGACAATATCCGATCGCCCTTTCAGGGCTTCGGGGAAAGAGGACTTTTACCCGCCCCGCTGGAACGGGCGATTCTAGTTTTATACGTGAACGGTCACCTTTTTCGTTACAAAAAATAAAACCGAATTCTAAATTACAATGAGTATATTACAACTAATCTTATTTTTTCAATCTTATTTTTCTCAACAAAACTATTCACTAAAAAACACTAAAAAACAAATATTCTGCTGATATGATTACAATTATCATCATCATTATCATCATCTTGTTTTTTATAACGATAACGGCATTTCGGCTTTGGTCTCTAGTTGCGGAGGCAGGAACCCCACGAGCGAATGACATCTTGACGGTTGTTGTAATTTTTCTACAGCTTTTGCTTCAATTTGTCTAACACGTTCCCGCGTTACTTTAAAGATTTTACCTACTTCTTCTAAAGTGTATGAATATCCGTTTTCTAGTCCGAATCTTAATTTTATAATTTCACGTTCTCTCGGCGTGAGCGATTTTAAGATTTTACTGATTTCACGCCGTAAGAGTTCATTTGATGCGTAATGTTCCGGCTTGTCGAAATTTTTATCAGCTACGAATTCACCAAAACAATTCTCTTCACCCTCACCAATCGGATATTCCAAACTAATCGGATTCGTTCCCATTTGCGTAATTCGATAGACTTCATCTACAGTCATATCAAGAGCGTCAGCAATATCTTGCGGACACGGCTCATGTCCTGTTGCTTGATAAAGTACTCGTGTCGTTGTCTTGATTTTCGATAACGCATCAATCATGTGTACAGGAATTCTAATCGTTCTTGATTGTTCCGCAATTGAGCGTGTTATTGCTTGCCGAATCCACCAAGTTGCATAAGTAGAAAACTTAAAACCTCTACGATATTCAAATTTGTCAACGGCTCTCATTAGTCCGGTGTTACCTTCTTGAATTAGGTCGAGAAAATTTATATTGCGATTACGATATTTTTTTGCGACAGAAATCACTAATCTCAAGTTACTTCGTGAAAATTCGCTTTTAGCTTTTTCGTATTCGTTCAAATAAAATCTCATTAACTCGCATCGTTTCCGTAAACTTCTTGGACTTTCCTGCGTTGTCATAATCAACTGCCGAAGTTCTTGTTTTAGCATTTTTATGCGTCCGGGAATGAGATTTAACGTTTTGTCATTTAGCATCCGTTTGATTTCGTCCATTCGCTCCGACATTGATTCAAGTTGTTTCATCAAGGCATGAACGCGGCGAGTTTTCAAACTCAATTCTTCAACAAGATTCAACGCATGATGCCGATGTTGAATAAATCTTTTCCGAATATTTATTTTATCAGTTTTAGACACGCCGATTTTACGAACTAATTGTTTAAATTCATTTGTCATTTTTTCGAGAATAGGTGCGAGTGTCTTTAGATTAAGCGGCATCCGGCATTGAATTTGTTCTTTCGACAACCGTTCTGTCAGCGACATTTTTATTGTGCGTTCAAATGCCAACTCGCCATGAAATACTTTTGTCAACGCTTCAAATGCAGTCTGCAAACCCAAAGGCGAACCTAATACAACTCGTCTAAATGCACGGCGTCCGTTTTCGATTCGTTTTGACAGTTCTACTTCTTGTTCTTTTGTCAGCAGCGGAATATTCGCCATTTGCGAAAGATAAAGCCGAATCGGATCGCTGCTCCATCGATCTTGTTCGGGCGGAAGATTTATTAAAGTATTCTCGTCGGTGCCGGCGTTATTTTCAGAGTTGAAATCAGAATTATCGTAATCATTGATTTCACATTTGTCATTATCGCTAAACATTTTTGTTACGATAATTGTACTCTGATTATGCTTTGTATTATTCGGCAGCTTGTTATTATCTACGGTGTTATTTTCGTCATCGTAATCATCGTCGTCGAGTTCCGAATCTATATCTGCGATATCTAAATTGCTTGCCGCAATGTTTGCAAAAAATTCGTTTTCGTCGTCTTCGCGGCGGTTTCGTTCAGTATCTAAACCGTCGAGTACATCAACCGCCAGAAAAACTTCTGACAAATCATCCTCATTGATATTGTTGACAGCTTCCTCATAATTAGAACGGCTACCCAACGACCTATTATTTGCATTATCGCGATTCAAATTACATTCCATTGTTTAATTTCTCCTTTTTAAACAGGGACGGCTTAACATTGAAAATTAATATCACAACAGCAGCCATAAATCTGCTGCCGCAATAAACATAACTATAAACACGAAGCGTTCCGTCCTGTCAGCTTCTATGTTTAATTTAGTTAGACTTGAAAAATTTTTAGTCATCATAATTTCGATAATCGGTAATCAGCAATCGGCAATCGGCAAGATTACGAAAATCCCGTTCGAAAATCTCATCCGAAAATCTCATCCGAAAATCACATCCGAAAATCACATATTGAAAACATTAAATTATCAAGTGAAAGGCAACTCAATCACCGATTTCGTACCTTTCTTTTTTTTCCTCTTGCAATTGTCTCAACGATTCTTGCATTTGGAGCAACATTCGCTTTTTCTCTTCCTCACTTAGAGAATTGTTGCGTAGTTGATTCACTTTATCGATTTGATTTCTTTCCGCATCTCTGCGATCAAATCCGTCAATTATTTCACGAATTAGTCTTGAGCGAATATCCGGATCAATTTGTCTTTCCATTTTAATTTCACCATTAAAATCGCTGGACTTTTGTAATATATTTTCATCTTGTAGATTTTGTTGAGCGTTTTTAATTGAATTAATCAATTGTGAATTTTGTCCGGACAATAGTTTTTTCTCACCTGATTCAGCTGCGTCGTCGAGATAACTTTTCATTCGCGGGTCGTCGAACATAACGACTAAATTTGCAAAAGTTACTAATTTATCTCTTTCGATCAGTTCGTTACATTTCTTATAAATTGCAATTGTAATCGGCGACCTACATCGTTCCAGCGGTGCCGAATCCCAAAATTCATAAAAGGAAGTCTTATCGACGAGCCATAATTCAATCATTTCACGTTCAAGCGAGTCGGGTAAAAAATCAGGCGAGTTCCAATCTCCGTTAATTTCGGTGCCGAGAGATAAATCTGTTGTGATATTGTTTGATTTATCCGCATTATTTGAAATTGTGTTAAATCCGGTTTCGGGATTATTACTATTAATTCTTTTGGTTGCTTTTAATCTTTTTTCTTGTAATCGATTCCAGATTGATCTTTCCGAAACTCTAAACCGGTGCGAGAGATTTTGTACAGTTTTCTCAACACGGATACGAACCGGATTATCGGGAGCGGCATTATCAATTGGTGTTTGAGCGACCAGTTCGATAATTGTGTCGAGTGCTTTAGTTGCGCCGTTTATATCATTTTGCAGATCAACTCCATTTGTATAAGTGCGAAAGGCGTGTTCCAACACGTCGATAGATTCTGAATTTAGCAATTTGTTGAATGATTCAGAACCGTATTTTATTAAAAATTCGCAAGGGTCATTTCCGTCGGGCAATGTCAAAATTGACAAATCGACACCTTGTGCGACAAAAAATCCCATTACTTGTTCGGCTCTTTTTTTGCCGGCTGTATCGCCGTCGAGAACGAGTATCATTTTGTCGGCGAAACGTTTTAAAATTTTGATATGTTCGTTTCCTAAAGCTGTTCCCAAGACGGCGACAGAATCATTAAATCCGAATTTGTGAGCGATAATGCAATCGGTGTAACCTTCCATTATGACAGCTCGCCGTGTTTCTTTCATTTTTTGGCGTGCGGTATCGAGTCCGTACAAGGTATGATGTTTTGAAAACAGCGGAGTGTCGGGCGAGTTGATATATTTTGCCGGACTTTCGAGTTGACTATTTGGAATAATGCGTCCGCCGAAAGCGATAGTACGATTTTGAGTATCGCATATAGGAAAAATCAAACGTCCGCGAAAGCGGTCGAAGTAGCGGGGCGGGTAATTGTGTAAATTTTCGGATTGTTGGTCTGAATAGCCTGATTGTTTATTGGAATTAATTAAGTTGCCGACCAATTCGAGTATTTGTAATTTTTCGGAATCTGATTTAACTTTACTGATTAACCAATTAGAGTCTAAAGGTGCGTAACCGATTTGAAATTTTTCGATACAATCAGAATCGATTCCGCGATTATTGAGATAAGTACGGGCGAGTTCTGCTTCTTTATTATTTTGTAATTCGTGATGATAAATTTTTTTCAACCAATCGGCGGCGGTAAAAAGTCTTTTACGATTTATTTCGACAAATTTTTGGGAGTTGTATTTATTATTTTCATTGTCGTTTGTGATATTGGATTTTATTAAAATTTGTTGTTGTTTTTTTGGGATTGGGATACCTGATTTATCGGCGAGTATTTCGAGTGCTTCAAAGAATCCGACGTTTTCGATTTTCATTATGAATGAAAAAATATCACCTCCGACATTGCATACCCAGCATTTGAAAGTCTGACGTTCAGGGTTGACTTGTAAGCTTGGTTTTGTGTCATCGTGCCATGGGCATCGTCCGACATAATTTCGACCGGAGCGTCGAAGCGGCACATATTGCTCGACCAATGAAACGATATCGATTGAGTCTCTGATTCGTTCTTTTATTTGAGATAGATCGTCGGAATAAAGTTTGGACACTTGAGTTGTAACAGGGCAATTATTTTACCCATACAAAATTTGAATTGGTTATTTTTTTGAAAAGTTACATGAAAAAAGTTACATGGAAAAAGTTATCTTTTTTTTATAATCTTTAGAGTTTCTATTTCTGTCAAGCGTGGGAGTGTACCAAATTTCAGAAATTCGGTCAAGACGAATTTTTTACGTAATTTTAGGTACAATTTTTTTATTAATCACAAAGAAAACAAAGAACACAAAGAACACAAAGAATAAAAATGAAACAAAAATAATTGGACTTTTGATCTCAAGGATTGATGGATTATTGCCCGATATAACGTAATTGCCTATCTCTTCACGGACAGAAAATTTCTCTAACGGAAAACAAATGAGAAATAT
>JAITKS010000247.1 GCA_031278315.1 Planctomycetaceae bacterium
ATAAAAATTTACGTGAACGGTTATTTATTTTTTAACAATTTCTTATAACAAATAAATTAAGGAATAATACGATGCAACAACATTTTGAAGAGATCGGTATAACTTTCGATGATGTTCTTCTTGAACCGCAATACAGTGAAATTGTACCTTCAGACGTTGATGTTAGTACTCAACTTACACAACGAATCAGATTATCTATCCCTCTTCTTAGTTCGCCGATGGATACAGTAACAACATCATCGATGGCAATAGCATTGGCTCAAGAGGGCGGAATTGGAATAATACATAAAAATCTCAGCATTGAAGATCAGGCGGAAGAAGTCTCTAAAGTTAAGCGTAGTGCTAATGGTATTATTCGACATCCGGCTACATTGCCGCCAAATGCAACTGCGGAGCAAGCTCAAACAATAATGTTACAAAAAAACGTTTCCGGATTACCAATCGTCGATGACGAAAATAAATTACGCGGAATTTTGACAAAACGTGATTTGAGATTTCTCGAAAATCAAAATATAAAAATTTCTGATGTTATGACTTCTCAAAATCTTGTTACTGCAACGGGTAACGTTAGTCTTGAGCAAGCAGAGCAAATTTTAATGGAAAAAAAAGTGGAGAAACTCTTGCTTGTGGACGAATCGGGAAAGTTGACTGGTCTGATTACGATTAAAGATATTGATAAAATGCGTAGTTTCCCCCGCGCTAGCAAAGACAACGAAGGAAGATTACGAGTCGGCGCAGCTGTCGGCGTTTTCGACGAAGCACGAATTGAACGGTTGATCGAAAAAGATGTTGACCTAATTGTTGTTGACAGCGCACATGGTCACTCGGCTAATGTAATTGAAACAATTCAATTGATTAAACGTCAGTTTGATATTGACGTCGTTGCAGGTAACGTTGCAACTTCGGAAGGGGCGAAAGCTCTTGCCAATGCCGGAGCAGACGCAATAAAAGTTGGAATCGGTCCGGGGTCAATTTGTACGACTCGTGTAGTTTCGGGAGTTGGAGTTCCTCAAATTACAGCAATTTACCGGTCTGCCAAAGCATTATTAGGAACAAGCGTTTCCGTAATAGCCGACGGAGGAATACGCTACTCCGGCGACTTGACAAAAGCAATTGCAGCAGGCGCACATGCTGTAATGATCGGAAGTTTATTTGCAGGATTAGAAGAAAGTCCCGGACAATTTATTTTATATCAAGGGCGAACTTTCAAAAGCTATCGAGGCATGGGATCACTTGGGGCGATGATTCAAGGTTCAAGCGAAAGATACAGACAGACAAAAACAACGAAGTCAGAAAAACTTGTACCCGAAGGCGTCGAAGGACGTGTGCCGTACAAAGGAACTTTAGGACCGTTTGTGTATCAATTGATCGGAGGATTACGCGCCGGAATGGGATACAGCGGCGCACAAACTATTGAAGATTTAAGAACAAAATCAAAATTTATAAAAATTTCACCCGCAAGCGAAAGAGAAAATCATCCGCACGATATCGTAATCACACAAGAAGCCCCAAATTACAGCAGCGAGTAAATTAGTGGTTAGTGATTAGTGATTAGTGATTAGTGATTAGTGATTTCAACTTAGTGGTTAGGAATTTAGTGATTTGAACTTATTAATCAGTGATATTTCCGCATGCGAACTAACCACTAACCACTAACCACTAACCACTAATAATCTTCTTGTTTTTTTTATTTAAACGGAATAATCGGAATTTTATCACAACATTTTGTTTTCGATTAGTCGAAAGACCGAAAATATAAGATAAGTGTATTTATTTTTCGTACGATTAATTTCGGATTTCGACTGTTATCGAATTATCGAAATCGAAATTGTAATCGGCGAACATTAAAGAGAACGTATTTTAACTTCCCCCTTTGGGTATGGAGACCTTAAAATGAAAATTAAATTTAATCAATTGCTGCCAAGTTTATGTCAAAGTTTACGCCGGCAATTTTTGTTACAAATATTTTTTGCTTGTGTTGTTGTTTTGATTTTGATTATGACATCACGGCAATCTTTTGGTGTTGATAATTCTGTTGTTCAATGGCGAAACAGCAATGATAACATCGTTACCGGTTATTCACCGCTATCAGTATCGCGAGATTTGCAATGGCGTAAACCAAAGACCAACTCGACATTACGAAATCCGCAAAACGTGATTTCATTACCGGACAGTGAATCATCGATTTTACTCGTACAACATGTTGAATCGAAAGTTGAACCGGCATTAAATCTGCCGCCGCAACCGTCAACGATACCGCCGTCAACGATACCGTCAACAACAGTACCGCCGATAACGATACCGTCATCAACGGCGATACAAACAACTCCAACGTCAACGCCGACGCCGACGCCAACGCTAACTCCAACTCCAACGGCGACATTGCCGAACATGACTCCGGCTAAATCAACAGACATTTATGAACAAGAGCAATTCAAGAGCGGTATTCCTAAATCGACATCTAATCCGCCGGCTGGGGCGGTGAATACTCCATTAGCGCAACAACAATTGAAATCAAATAATTCATCTGGTGAAAAGTCAGCAACGAAATCGGCAGCTCCGGCAGACAATTTACTTTTGGACAAAAATATACCGGTGTATGATTGTAATTCGATTCGGATCAAGCCGATCAAAGAGATTTCGTGTGATATTAAACCCAGACATGGACGTTTACCGGATGAGTGTCCGTTATCGTCGGAGCCTTATACGGGCAGACATTTTAGTCAAACGTGTTTTCAGTGGAAGGCGTCGGCGGTTTGTACGAAGGGGGCGTATTTTGAGAATGTCCAACTTGAGCGTTATGGACATTCAACTTGTCCGGTATTAGAGCCGATTATTTCGGGGGTGAAATTCTTTACGACAATTCCGATATTACCATACAAAGCCGGACTTACGCCGCCGAATGAGTGTGTTTACACATTAGGACATTACAGAGTAGGCAATTGTGCGCCTCATCAACTTGATCCTTTACCGATTTCGATAAGAGCAATACTTTTTGAGAGTGCAGCAGTCATAGGAGCAGCAGCAATTATCCCATAAAAAAAAATCTATCATCGGAAATTCCGAAGATACAAGATAAGATAATTTTTTTTGAGATTACAAAACACAAGAAATAACAAAATACACGAAAATTTGAAAATTTGTAATATATCAGTTGAATAATAGTTTTCGTTTTTTTTGTTGTTTACGAATTTTAAATTATCAATCACATACCTGTTAAGTCCCGTCCCTAGCGGGACTTCTTGATAGTTAGTTCTTGTTCGTGTGTTTCGTGTTTAAAAATTACACAAAAAATTTGAAAAACAATTGTTGGGAATAATCAGAAATGACTAATATACTTTTCACACTTTAAATTTCGGTATTCGTTTTAAACTAAAATCGCCCTGAAAGGGCGATTCTAGTTTTATTCGTGAACGGTCACCTTTTTCGTTACAAAAAATAAAACCGAAATTTAAAGTACAATGAGTATATATTACTTATTTTGCAGTTTAAAATTCGTTTTAATTTTTATCGTCGAAAGTGAATTCGTTGTTTTTGAAATCTATTTTTATATCTGTTTTTGTATCAGATTCTTTGCGTAATAGTTCCACAGCAAGCGGATTCTGTATCTGTTGCTGAATTACACGCTTTAACGGTCTGGCACCAAAAACCGGATCATAACCGCGATTGACAATCTCATTAATCGTATTTTTCGTTACAGTAATTATTACACCTTGTTTCTCAAGCTGACCCTCTAAACGATTCAATTGCAACTCCACAATTTTAGTAATCTGATCACGAGTAAGCGGATGGAATATTATTATGTCATCTATCCGATTCAAAAATTCCGGTAAGAAATGATCGTTCAACAACTCCTTCACAACATTCCGCATTTCTGATTCTGTTCCGTTTTCTTTCGCAATTTCATGTATCGTCTGACTGCCGACATTAGACGTCATCACAATAATTGTATTTTTAAAATCAACCGTATGCCCCTGATTGTCCGTCAAACGTCCATCGTCTAATACTTGCAACAAAATATTAAAAACGTCACGATGCGCTTTTTCCATCTCGTCAAATAAAATCACACTGTAAGGTCTTCGACGTACCGATTCCGTCAACATGCCGCCTTCATCATAACCAACATAACCCGGCGGCGCACCAATCAAACGACTTACCGAATGTTTCTCCATAAACTCACTCATATCTATTCGCACCATAGCATTGTCATCGTCGAACATCGCTTCCGCCAACGCTTTACATAATTCTGTTTTTCCTACACCAGTCGGTCCCAAAAATAAAAACGAACCAATCGGACGATTCGGATCCTGTAATCCGCTGCGGCTGCGTCTCACCGCATTTGATACAGCATCAACCGCCTCGTCTTGACCTACAACTCTAACATGTAAACGGTCTTCAAGTACAAGTAATTTCGCCCGCTCCGTTTCCATCATCCTGCTCATCGGAATACCAGTCCACGAACTCACAACTTCAGCAATTTCGTCAATCCCTACAACCTGCCGCAATAACTTTTTCGTAACAAATTTTCCGCCCGAAACATTCAATACCGATTGTTCAGACTTTTGATTTGAATCTTTCTTGTCCGAAATATTTTTGTCTGAATCTTTCTTGTCTGAAATATTTTTGTCTGAAATATTTTTATCCGACTCTGCTGATATTATTGACTCTGCTAAATTTTTACGTTTTAAATCTAACTCGTATAATTTTTGATATTCGGATTCGTCAACGATTTTAGCTTGTGATTGCTCGGCATGAATTTTTGTTTCAAGATTTTTATAAGCTAATTCGACTTCAGCTAATTGGTTTCGCAATTGATGTACATCAAGCGCACCGCTTTTTTCTTTTTCCCATTGAGATCGTAACACTTCTAACTCTTCGCGTGATTGAATAATTTCTTTTTCAATTTCGTGTAATCTATCGCGGGCATGCGATTCGTTTTCATCTGCGAGTTGACGTGCGGCTAATTCTAGTTGCACTAAACGCCGCTGGACTTTATCAATTTCTGTCGGCACACTTTCAAGTTCCATCGCCAATCTTGACATCGCCTCATCCATCAAATCAATTGCTTTATCCGGCAAAAATCTATCAGCGATATAACGATTAGACATCTCCACTGCCGCCACTAAAGCTGAATCAGTTATTTTGACTCCCTTGTGATGCGCTTCATATCTTGGTTTTAATCCGCGTAGAATTGCAATTGAATCATTTACATCGGGTTCGCCGACATATATCGGTTGAAATCGTCTTTCTAGAGCGGCATCTTTCTCGATATATTTACGATATTCGTCCAGAGTAGTTGCACCGATACATCGTAACTCGCCGCGTGCTAGTGCCGGTTTTAAGATATTAGCGGCATCACTGCCGCCGTCAGCACGTCCTGCTCCAACTAACGTGTGAAGCTCATCAATGAAAAGAATTATTTGTCCAGCTGCTGAATCAATTTCACGTAATATTGCTTTCAATCTGTCTTCAAATTCACCTCGAAACTTTGTACCGGCGACCAAAGCCCCCAAGTCTAGTCCGATTACTTTTTTATTCTTTAAAGATTCAGGTATGTCGCCATCGACTATTCGTAATGCCAGACCTTCAGCAATTGCAGTTTTACCAACACCGGGTTCGCCTATTAAAACAGGATTATTTTTTGTCCGGCGTGAAAGTACCTGAATCACACGGCGTATTTCAGAATCGCGCCCGATTACAGGATCGAGTTTGCCGCGTCGCGCACGGTCAACGAGATCAATTCCATAGCGTGATAAAGCTTGAAGTTTTGATTCCGGATCAGTGTCTGATACGCGTGTGTTGCCGCGAATTAACATTATGCCGTGAAGTAAATTATCTCGTGTGATTGCATTCAATTCGAATATCTTTTTCACTTTCTGCGAAACATTCTCAAGAGCAAGAAGCAAATGTTCAGTTGAAATAAAATCATCTTTCATTTTTTCGGCTTCCTCGTCAGCGGCAAAAAGAACGCGTTGAAATTCAGCATTCGGAAGTATAGAAACATCGCCTGAAATTTTAGGCAGCTGACGTAATTCCGCTTCAACCATTTTTTCAAGTTGCGTAACATTGACACCAGACGCTTCAAGACTAGGCCGAACATTACCGTCATGCTCTTTTAATAACGAATTTAATAAATGAATAGATGTTAATTCCGGATTGCCCGATTTAACTGCCGTTTCATTCGCGACAGTAAGAGCTTCTTGAGATTTAGTTGTTAATTTTTCGTATGAAAATGTCATTGGTTTTTATGGTGATTGTTAAAGGGTTAAAAGTAATTAGTTACAAACAATGTAATTTCACGAAATCGTAAAATTATAAATTTTGTAATATATCAGTGAAATTTTTCAAAGGTTTCAATTTCATTTTTAACTAACCTTATTTTCACCTAACAATCTTATTAGCCGAAGAAACCGCCGCATACCAACAACCTTATTAACAAATCAATTTTCAACAATAAAGTAATAAGATTTTGCTTTTTGGAGATTTTTTACTAACTAAGTTTTTTAGTGATTTTATTCGGAAAAATAAGATCGAAAATAAGGTTAGTTTTAAAATTCATGATCTAAAAAAAATTGAAAAACAAATTATTCCACTGATGAATTTCGGTATTTCTAATGTGTAAAAAACTGTGTTTAGCTATCTTTAATCAGACGGATTTAACCGAAAATTCAAGTAAAAGAAATTAAAACCACGAACATGTAAATCCTCCGTCAACATAAACGGCGGCACCTGTCATATAACTTCCGGCACGCTGCGAAAGCAATAATAAAGCTGCACCTACGAGTTCGTCTGGAGAACCGTATCGTTTCATCGGCGTACCGTTCATAATATTTGCGATGCGTTCTTCACTTAATATTTTTCGGTTTTGTTCAGCTGGAAAAAAACCGGGACAAATCGCATTACATCTTATTTTTTTAGTTGCAAATTCTTGTGCGATGTTTTGAGTCAAATTCACGACACCAGCTTTCGACGCAGCATAAGCAAAAACAAGTGAAAGCGGTTTGTCTGAATTTACACTGCCTATATTCAATATTGATCCGCCATTTTCGTTTTTCAACATCGACTCAATAAATACCTGACACGATTCCATCATGCCTCTAAGATTGACCGCAAAAATTTTATCCCATGCAGCCGAATCAACCTCCAGAAACGGCGTGCCGACATTGATTCCGGCACAATTAATCAGCATATCAACTTTGCCCGTTTTCTTTAACGAACCTGCAAGAAGCGATTTTATCGATTCACGATTCGTAATATCGACAAGCAAATATTCCGCACTAATACCGATATTGTTCAACTTATCAATCCGCAATTTACATGCTGCCTCGCTCATATCTGCGATAATAACATGAGCACCAGCTTGACCTATTCCCGCAGCTAACGCACCGCCTAATTCTCCAGCACCGCCAATTATTACTGCAGTCTCGCCGCTCAAACCAAAAAGGTTTTCTAAATACAACGCTGAAGACGATACCGATGTTGATGTTGATGTTGACATAATTTTACCTCCAAAATAATTTTTTTAATTTAATTCTTTTTTGTTACAATAATTCTGACTCAATAACAATTGATTTCGTTACAAATATTAAATTGTGCAATTACACATTATTCGTAATCAATTGTTATGAACGAATTCTATAAACGAATTCGGATTGAATATTGTCAAATTGCTCTCACTTGAATTTTCGGTTATAATCGCCTCTCGACATTCAGAAAACAGTCTTTGATGACTTCATATTGCCGAAATTTATAACACGATTCGTAATGATAATAAATCATCACATAACAATAACAATGATAACAATACCGTTCATTTAAACGAGCTTCACATTGTATCGGTATATTTAATTTTGTAAATATTCATCTTATCAAAGCCGTCTATTTACCTATCTGATTGTCTAAATCGGAAAGCATTATTTTTGATAAATAACCATCGTATCGCCGAAATTCATAATGCGATGCGTACAGTATTCAAAGCGGCAATTCAAAGTAAAAATTTAATGTCAAAAAAATGTTATATCAGAGTAATGTACAATTACAATTTAAATAAAATTAAGGAGAAAAAATGGAACGAGAAAAAGCTTGGCAATTATTGATTCAATACAATAATAAACCTTACCATCTTTATCACGCTCAAGTTATGGAAGGCGTGATGCGTTATTTTGCATTGCGTGAAGGTTTTTCAGATGAGATAGAATTTTGGGGAATCGTTGGCTTGTTACACGATCTTGATTTTGAACAATTCCCTAACGAACATTGTATTCGTCAGCAAATTATTATGAAAGAATACGGCATTGAACCGGCAATTATTCGTGCAACAGCCTCTCACGGATGGGAATTAACAGTCGATATTAAACCGGAACATCAAATGGAAAAAATTCTTTATGCAACCGACGAATTAACAGGTTTGATCGGAGCAACAGCACTCATGTTACCTTCAAAAAGTGTTAAATCAATGGAGGTTCGATCAATAGCGAAAAAATTTAAGACACCAGCATTCGCCGCCGGTTGCTCTCGCGAAGTAATTAAACGCGGAGCAGATTTACTCAATTGGACTCTCGAAGAACTCTTTACTAACACCCTTGAAGCAATGAAAAATATTGATATCGTTCAATAATATACTTTTCGTTCACCCCGCCGCTAAAGATAGTTTAATGAAACATAATAAACGAGAACTGCTGCCAAATTTTTTCCGTAAAAAACACAACGAACTTGAATTTTCAATTTTGCGTTACAATAAATAAATTGAAATGCAAAAACACAAAACATCGTGTCTCTACAGAATTTTTCGTTTGTTATTTTTATGCTGCAAAAAAATAAAATGAAATTTCACAGATTTCACAGGATGAAAAGTATATTCATTAATCGCTATTCGAGATGCTTACTGTCTAGTCTAATTACAAAACGATCAATTTCGTTTTAGAAAATTTTCCATCGACGATATTACTTCATCAGGAGCGTCTTCTAATAAAAGATGATGCGCATGCTCTAAACGATATACACTCGCATCAGGGAAATATTGTAAAAAACGTTTTAGAAACTCCGGCGAAAAGCACCAATCTAACATCCCCCAAATGAAACAAATCGGTTTCGATTTTAATTGCGGTAGAAAAGATTCGATTTCAGCAAGAGTGTTATAACTCGGATGATTCGACGATAACGGTATGTCTTTCACAAATCTATAAACAGCAGTACGATTCGACCAAGAATTATACGGTGCAAGAAATCCGGCTCGCGCACTCGCCGATAAATTACGCCGACTCGATACCGCCATCCACATCGCTGCCGCTGAAAATATATTCAACCCCTGAACCAAAAAACGCCCCAAAATAGGTGACCGGCAAAACCTTATCCGTAACGGACAATCTATACTCTTAAATGCCGCCGTGTTCATCAACACGAATCTGTCAAATCGATCAAATAATCTAGCCGCAGCTCCTATTCCTATCGCCCCGCCCCAATCATGTCCTACCAACGTTATTTTACGCAAATCATTCGCCTCGATAAATCGAACAAGATCATCTATGCGGTGCTCTAACGTATATTGATACCGCAACTCATTAGGTTTGTCAGATAACCCGCAGCCAATATGATCAACCGCTATACACCGATACCGATTCCTAAACACTAATACCAAACGACGCCACATATAAGACCAAGTCGGATTACCATGAACAAATAAAATTGTTTCACCATTGCCAATGCTGTCACTAGAACTAAACTCGTCAATATAATGATAACGTAACCCATCCGTCTCAAAAAAATGAGACTCAAATTGAAAATCCTCAAACTTACTCAATTCAGTACCTCTAATAATTTGTTAAAAATTTTGTTGAAAGACTCTATACTTTGCATCTCTCTGTTGAAACACAAGACATTGCGTCTCTACTTTTCAGTTTTATTTTTTGTAACGAAAAACCGAATTTTCATGAGATATTACAGGACATGTTTACAATCCTACAATCGTAATAGTTTTGCCGTTTATTTTTTTCTTTTTTGTGTAAATTTTATTGTCCCATTTTGTTCTTTTGCGTTGGTCGAAAACGGCATACCATCCTTCTTTGCAATCGTGAATGTCCATATAACGGGCGATCTGTTCAAGACCTTTTTCTACATATTGTTCATTGCGGCGAATCTTGAGTTCTATCGGATATTTTTTGTCGTTATATTCTAATAAAAGATCAAGCCGTCCTGTCCCTGCCGCCATCTCGCGATAAACTTGTCCGCCGCCATTAATGACCCGTTGCAAGAACGCCATCAAAACCAAATGCGGTGCCGCCTCTGTATAATCGCATTGCTTAATATAAGCACCAGAATTTACTCGCCAAAATTGCTGAAAGTCGCGCATTAGGAAATCCATATCAAGATGCCCGTCTTTCAAATAACGAGGTATTTGATAAGGGTATTCTGGTTTTTTTAACATTTGTTGCATTACTGAAGATAATTTACGGATAATTATTTCGGCATATATTGGATTGGCAGGTATAATTTGCGAATCAACCTCGCGAATCAAACCCAAATCAAGCGTGTATGAAAAATCATCTGATTTCGTATTGAGATCATCACCCATAATCATCGGCTCTATAATATTGCGAACTCGCTCCTCATTTAACCGCTCAAGCAAACTGTCAATATGTGTCGGACGCTCAAGAATAATATTTTGAATCGCTTGACTCACTAACTCGGATGTTATCGGTTGTGTATAATCCGAATGCAATATTTCGGCAATAACTTCGCATGC
>JAITKS010000381.1 GCA_031278315.1 Planctomycetaceae bacterium
ACAATATCTGTTAACCGCGGATTTATTTCTTACCGCCCTTTCAGGGCTGCCCGATTTGGAGGAGGGCTTTTACCCGCCCCGCTGGGGCGGGTTATAATCCTGTTGCCCTTTCAGGGCGATTTTAGTTTATGCGTGAATGGTCACCTTTTTCGTTACAAAAAATAATACCGAATTTTAAAGGACAATGAGTATATATCAGTTGAATAATTTATTGTTCACGGGAACGCGGTCATCTCGACTGCATCTTTAGTTTCGTTTTTTTGACAGAATTACAGAATTACAGGATTGACAGGATTTTTAAATGATAAATTAAAAGAATCAGTAATATATCAGTGAAATAATTGTTTTTCGAATTTTTGTAATTTTTAAACACGAAATACACGAACAAGAACTAAATATCTGTTAAGTCCCGCAAGGACAACACTTTATCAACCGTATGCTTTAGCTTACGGAAAGAACTTCAACTGAAATATTAGCAAGATTGTTTTCTTTGCTATTTTATTTGCTTAATTGTTTTTATCATTCCTTTGATAAGAGTATGAAGCTCGGCTTCTGAAATAATATATGGCGGCATTGTGTATATTAATTTTCCAAAAGGACGTATCCATACGCCGTTTTCTACAAATAACGGCTGCAACCTCCTCAAATCGACCTTTTCTTTGACCTCTACAACACCAATCGCACCTAAAACTCTTACGTCCGAAACACAATTTATGTCTTTTGCATTTTGCAGCTCGGTCTCTAACTGCGTCTCGATTTTTTTTACTTTCTGAAGAATAGAATCTCTGACAATCAACTCCAGACTCGCATTCGCTACAGCACACGCTAACGGATTAGCCATAAATGTCGGTCCATGCATCAATACATAAGGACTCTTCAACGAAATCATTTCAGCAACACGATTCGTAGTCAATGTTGCCGCAAGCGTCATATAACCTCCCGTCAACGCCTTGCCGACACACATAATGTCAGGAGTAATTTCAGACCACTCACAAGCAAACATTTTGCCTGAACGCCCAAAACCTGTCGCTACCTCATCCGCAATAAGAAGAATATCATATTGAGTACACAATCGGCGTAAATGTTTCAAAAATTCTAAATGATAAAACCGCATCCCCCCTGCCCCCTGAACTATCGGCTCAATTATAAATGCCGCTATCTCCCGATGATGTTTGATAATAATATTCTCGGTGCTGCGAATATCACTCTCATCCCACGTTTCACCAAAAGGAATTTTCGGCATATCAGTGAAAAATTGTATCGGAAGACAATTACCAAAAATCGAATGCATGCCCGTTACCGGATCACAAACCGACATCGCATTCCAAGTGTCGCCATGATAACCAGAACGTATAGCCGCAAATTTATTCTTGCCCGATTTACCACTCGCAAAAAAATATTGTAACGCCATTTTCATCGACACCTCAACCGCAACCGATCCTGAATCACAAAAAAAAACATGCTGAATCTCCGGCGATGTCAACTCTAATAATTTTTGAGCAAGTTTAATAGCAGGCTCATGCGTTAAACCGCCAAACATCACATGACTCATTTTCTTATGCTGTCTCATTATCGCCTCATTCAAATACGGATGATTATAACCATGAATAACACTCCACCACGACGACATCCCATCAATTATCCTTTTACCATCCGCCAAATTTATATACACCCCCTCCGCTGAATCAACCATAAAACATGGTAAAGACCCAACAGCAGAAGCATAAGGATGCCAAATATGATCACGATCAAATTTCAACAACGCATCAAGTTCATTATGATTCATAATATCGAAATAATATAAATAATGGTAATGTTTTAAGATAAAAAATTAACGTTACAAAAATTGCGGTCTCTATTATTTATTCCAATTGGATAATCACTCACTCACCGCATAAAAGTAGAATCTGAACAACAATTGATTTTCTATTGTATCGTTGTTCCAGTCGAATTATTTTCTGGAATATGCAAATGATAAAGTATCATTTTTCGTTTCAGAAATTAGTTTGACAAAAATATCGTTGTCTAGGTGTGATTCAATTTCGCTTTCAGATTTTCAACAGCTTGCTTGGAATTGTCTGACATTTGAATTGCACTACCGACAGCGGCTTTTGAAAATCCTGCGTCTATAATTTTGTCAATATTATTTTCGTTTATTCCCCCGATAGCAAAAGCAGGAATTTTGATTTCCGCTTGAATCTCTTTTAGATACTCAATTCCTACAAACGAATCAAAACTTTTTGTTGCTGATTCAAAAATCGGTCCGGCACCGATGTAATCTGCTTTATCAATTACGGCTTGTCTGGCTTGAGATATATTATGAGTCGAAACGCCTATCAAATATTCATCTCCAATAATCCGCCGCACCATCGATACAGATAAATCATCTTGACCAACATGTATGCCGTCTGCTCCCGTTAATTTTGCTAAATCAGGCCGATCATTCATTATGAATAATACTTGTCTATCACTATCACTGCCTAGCAACCCGCATAGAATTTGACTCCGGTTCAAAATAGTTTGATCACTTGCCGACTTATCACGCAATTGAATTACATCAACACCGCCCTCGATTATCTCTTGTACGAATTTTCTGAAAATCAATTCGTTTTCCATACAATCAATTAGAACATAAAGTTTAGCGGCGTTAATTAATTTAACCGCCCGTTGCTTAAATAAATTTGCAGATTCTAATTCCAACGCAGATTCTAATTCCAACTCTGATCCGATTTCGCCGCCGGAATTATCGTTACAAATATTGCAGATAGAAAATTCTTTGTGCAGAATATAACTTTGATACCGGAGCTGCTCTATTTGTCTTGAAATTTCACCGTGATTTATTTTGGAAAATTCCTCGATACTGCGTAAAGATTCCTGCAAACGGACAAAATTAGCATCAATAACATTTGCCGGCGTTATTCTGATATACTCATTTTCCGCTTCGAGTTCTCTGCCGATATCATTTTCAGTTGAACGGGCAGATAGACGTTTTATAAAATCAACCGAACTCAATATAATTTGTAATCGATGCCGAAAATCCTTTAATTTTCGGGTTAAATTCTGATTATCGATTATGAATCTTGCATAATCTTCAATTACTCTAATAGCTTCACCGCCGCGATTCGCAGCAGCATCAAGCAGCCGATAAATTTTGTCCGGCAATAAATCAGATTCCGTGTCCGATTCGTTGATCGTAGAATTTACAAATAATGAAATTTTTTCTTTCGTGTTGTTTTCATTATCTACTGTATCTATTGATTCTGCTATTAATTCTGCTGCTGATTCTGCCGTTAATTCTGCGGCTGCTGTTTGCGGTGTTGGTGTGAATTGTTGATCAAATTGATTGTAACGAGAGTAATTATCATTATTGAGATTTTCAATTCGTTCTCTCAATGTTGTTGAATCTAATCCGTAATCGCTTAACCAATGTCCGATATCTGAGGAGTCCATAGCGGCAGCAAGCAATAAATGTTCCGTTGCTATCGGTTGACTCGATGATAAATTGAGATCAGCGGTTTCGATAATTCTGACGCCGCCGTCTGTTATTGGTATCTTCTGATTTCTCCTGTTGAATGTTCTATACTGTTGACCGATTGTTTCAATTGCGGTTTCAATTTCGTGTGACAGCGGCGATATAGATACCGGATTATCATCAACATAAAACCAATGATTACGTTTCGGTAATTGATTTGATTGCGTGTCTGTTGCGGGATTATCCGAATTAGCCGGAAACAAAGAATAATATTGTCTCGATGATTGATTAGCAGAATTATTTTTGTTGATCGTTAATTCATCTTGATCTTGTTGTGTCTGCCGTTTTTTTGGCGGATATTGATTAGCAGCGTTTCCGCCTTCGGGGTCTGTTGGTACGGCAACATTGGTTACAGATTTCGGATTATTCGACGCCGCAACCGCTTTGATCATTCCCGATTGTGTTGTCGAAACCGCAGAGTACGCCTCTGACGGAATACCGTAACTGCCGGTTTGAAATGAAGGCGCACTTATCGGCATTTCAAGTTGAGCAAAATTATTATTGTTAGTATTATCACTCGTGATATTGCCGTTATTGTCATCGTTCTTGTTATTGTCATTGTCGTTATTGTCATTACTGTTCGAGAAATTATCTGATAAATAATTTGATTGAATACCGGCAGATTTTTCGAGTATATCTAAATCGAATGCTTGACGAAATAGAATCAGAGACAAACCTGCTTCGTGTAACCATAATGCCGCACGGCAATCTTCTTCTTTAAACAGGGCGATTAATAATTTCGCCGCTGAAATCTCGGTTGATACGGACATCGGCAACTGTTCGCAAGCAGCTCTTTCTAGTACGCGAAATGCCGCATAAGTTAAATCAAAACGCATCTTGAATTGAGAATGTTAAAGGAAAAAAAGCATCTAAAAAAATTGGTAATATATCAGTGAAATAATTTATTGTTCACGGGATCGCGGTCGTCTCGACCGCATCTTTAGGAGTTTTTTTTTGAGGAGTGTTTTTTTTGAAAGGATTTTTAAATAATAAATTAAAAGAATCAACACTTAGTGATTTGAACTTAGAATCCGTGATAATTTCCGCATACGAACTAACCACTAACCACTAACCACTAACCGCTAACCGCTATCCTGTAATCGTGTCAAAAAAACAAAAAAAACGAAAACTGAAATTTAAAATGTGAGATGTATATTTTAGTGAAATATTATAATTTCTCAACATTTGAAATATATCGATTAAATCTTAAATTATCCGCATGTAATTACAAAAATGGAAATAATTCGGGATAATAACCCAAGTAAATAGTTGTTACGAAATATTACGAATTTTGAAATTTTGGTCTGTTTTGCGTTCGAAACGATCAGGCATTTTATTTTGTAAGTTGAATTTCATAAGTTTAGACTTGAACAAAATTACATGAACAAAAAAAATCATTCGCAATGTCTTAAAATCTCGAAATTTCAATCTCTTGACAGATTTTTTTGATCTGTTATTATTTCGCCCTTCTATCCTTTGATTGGGCAAAATATCGGATCGATCTTTTGATTTACGTAAAAAAATTTAGAGATCGGTAGTATTACGAATTTTGCACGGATGAGCTGATTTTCTACGGAAGGAAAACAAAATCTAACTTTAAAATCAAAATGAAAAAAATTTCACAAAAATATAAAACGCAGACAGAACACTCTCAATTTCAAAATACAAATCCAGAATTTCTGAACTGCTCTAACTTGAATTTCCGCTTTGAATCCTCAACTTCAACTTATCAATCTGAAAGCAAACTTTTACACGGTTGTATTAATGAAATTCATAGTACGCCGCATATATTAGACAACTCGATTGAGTTAAATCTAAAATGTAAATGTGTACAGTTAAAAAATACTACATGTTTAATTGCTTTTACGTTGGTAGAACTCCTCGTGGTGATCGCAATAATAGGAGTATTGATCAGCCTATTATTACCAGCTGTTCAAGCAGCAAGAGAATCCGCAAGAAGAATGAGCTGCTCAAGTAAACAAAGACAATTAGTAATCGCAATGCACAATTACCATTCAGCATTAAATTCAGTTTCTGGTCTAGCAGCACGTCAAAAGCGAACCAATGGTTCTATTTGTTGTCCGGGCGGACAACTTTTATCGCCGCATTTTTGGTTACTGCCATTTATGGAACAAGAAGCACTATACGACTTACTGCCAAAGGGCGGCACAGTTTCACGATGGATATTTGGTAAATGTGAACCTTACAATAAAGCTGTTGCAGATTCTGCCAGTATGGTTTCTAGTGTTCCTATTCCGATGTTTCGTTGTCCTTCTGATTCAGCTCCCAATTTAACAACTGCAATTGCAAACGACACAACAGATACACCTTCAACACCTGCTACTGTTGTTACACCGACTGGAACAAATAATTACATGTTTTGTATCGGCTCGGCAACGGGAACAAATTACGATATCTTTTTTCCAACAGACGGTACTTTTTATGACGATTCAGCAACTACTTTAGAATCGATGGGAGACGGAACAAGTAATGTTGTTGTTTTGAGCGAGGCAATTATTGGTGACGGTACTCCAAGAACACTAACAACAGATTTACCGTTTGATATTTTACGCCCTTGGGCAAGATGCGGATTAGAAGAATTGATCGGTGACAATGCAATTCCTGCGTCTAGTTCAACGCCAACTTTTTCGAATTATCCCGGAGCGTGCGGATTAAGCGAGCCGCTTGATCTTGCATCTGATGCTATTACGGCAACAGAAGTTTTTGGTTGGCGCGGTTATATGTGGTTAACGGCGCGTGCGCCGGCAACTTTGTTTTCAACTTATAGTTCACCTAATCCGCTTCATCCTGATTTAGGTTGGAGGTCAGTTTATGGTTATTATGCGGCACGCAGTTTTCATACAAACGGAGTGAACGCTGCTTTAGGCGACGGCAGTGTGAGATTTGTTACGAATAATATCACACAAGATATTTGGAGAAATTACGGAAAAATAAATTCCGGTCAACCCAAAAGCGGATTGTAAAATTTATCTTAAACGATAAGTATAGCCGTGAATTTACACAATTCCCCCCAAAAAAACAGAAGGAACGCAGGCGTCTCGCATTCACCGTTTTTTTACACAAAACGCCTAAATATGCGGTTCGTCCGCGTTCCTTCTAACAATAAATTTTTACATTAACATTAAGTTTTTAGAAATTAACTAAACTAATAAAAAATAGTAGAGGAGAAATATCTTATGAAAAAAAAATTTGCAATTGTGATTTGTGTTGCGCTAATTGTATTTGTTGAGTTTCAATTATTCAGTTGTTCGCGTGTTCCGAAGCGTCCGGATGATCTTCCGCCGCTTACGTCTTGTGTTGTTTCGGTAACTTTTGGTGACGAAATTATGGAAGGCGTAGGAATTTTGATGACTCCAGAAGATAAAAACGTTAATAAATGGAGCGCAGGAGGTATAACAAATAAAGAAGGTAAAGCAACGATGATAACAAGTGCTGTATTTACCGGAGTTGTGCCGGGCAAATATATAATTTCGTTCAAAAAAAATGGTGAATCTGTTGATATGAACGCACCGCCGTCTTTAATTCCGCAAAAATATATTACCGGCAAATCTAAAGAAATTATCGATGTAACTACCGATAAATCAGAATACGTATTCACTTTGGAAGGATTAAAAAATTAGAGTAACTGTTAAAACATTTTTTTATATATCAATGGAATATTTTTTTTGACAGGATAAACAGGATTACAGAATAGCGGTTAGTGTATAGTGGTTAGTGGTTAGTGGTTAGTGGTTAGTTCGCATGCGGAGATTAGCACGGATTCTAAAGTTCAAATTTCTATGGTTTCAAGTTTTGATTTTTTTAATTTATCATTTAAAAATCCTGTCAATCCTGTAATCTTGTAATCCTGTCAAAAAACAAAACTAAAGATGCAGTCGAGACGACCGCGTTCCCGCAAAACAATAAATTATTCCACTGATAAATTACTATATTTCGATTTTTTTATTAATCACAAAGATCACAAAAATTACAGAGAATGAAATTTTTGTAACATAAATGTAATAAACGAAAATTTCTGTAGAGACGCAAAGTATTGCGTCTCTACATTTCAGTTGTCTTATCAACAATTATTGATAAGAAAAAATAACGGTTCGCTATGCGGCTTCGCGAGTAGATGGAGTTACTGCTGTAGGTAAAAGATGACGTGAGTCCCGTGATTCAATAAAGTCTCTGACAGCATTAACAACTAAACGTTGTTCGTCTTCAGTTAGTTCGGGAAATATTGGTAAAGATAAAACCTCACGGCTTGCGTTGTACGTTTCAGTTAGCGATTCCGGCTTGTAACCTAGATACTTGAAACATTCTTGCTCATGCAATCCGAGAGGATAATAAATCTCTGTTCCGATTTTTTGAGAGGTCAAATTCATTTTCATGTTATCTCTTAAACCGCCGCTAACACGGATAGTATATTGATTCCAAACATGACGGTGATCAGTCAAAGTAACAGGCAGAACTATTTTGTTATTTAATCCTGCGTCGATAAACATTTCGTTATATCGTCTTGCATTTTGAATTCTCATGTTTGTCCATCCTTCAAGATATTTCAACTTGACATTTATAATAGCAGCTTGAAAAGAATCTAACCGGCTGTTTATTCCGATAACACTGTGATAATATCGCGGTTCCATTCCATGAACATGATACAAATTCAGATATTTTGCCAACTGTTCGCTTCGAGTTGTAACGAGTCCGCCGTCCCCTGCGCCGCCTAAATTTTTTGTTGGATAGAAACTAAACGCTCCCATATCTCCCCAGCAGCCGGAACGGCGTCCGTTTAGTTCTGCACCTATCGATTGTGCGGCGTCTTCGATTACTATTATGTTGTTCGATTGTGCTATTTCATTTATTGCAATCATATCTGCCATTTGTCCGAATAAATGTACAGGAATGATCGCTTTTGTCCGATGTGTTATTTTCCGGCGTATCTCATTAGGATCAATATTGAACGAAATCGGATCGATATCAGCGAAAACAGGTTTTGCTCCGAGTCGTGTTACTGCGCTAGCAGTAGCAAAAAACGTAAAACTTGGAACGATTACCTCATCGCCGGGACCAACTTGTGCTGCCATCAATGCAAGTAATATTGCATCGCTGCCGGACGCGCATGCAATCGAATAATCTACTTGCGTGTAAGCTGACATATTCTGCTCAAGCAGTTTAACCTCAGGACCTAGAACAAACGCTCCAGAATCGCATACTCGTTTGAGGGCATCTGCGATCTCGTCTTTGATAAGCTCGTATTGCCGGCGTAAATCAAGTAATTTTACAGGTTGAATTTCTGATTCAGTCAATTTATGATTGAAATTACCTTTCATTGTTTTCTTTTATTAGGCTCTTCCTAGCCGATGTTAAATTGTTCACATATTAAATTCGGCAACTGTTATCTGTTTATCTTTTTTCCGAAAACAGATTCAGATTCTATTATTTAACAGTTATTCAAGTACGCCGGAATTTTTATCAATCGTGAGAATGTTGCGTGATTAAAATAAAAAAGATCAATAAAAATTAAAAGTATGACAGTCTCAAAAAAACCATCATGCCGGCACAATCGGCGGAGTTTAACAATTATGAAATTTAAGGTCAATAGAAATTTTGAAAAAATTTTTTTCAACTATTCAAGACAATTTTAAACGTAAAATATCAGTGGAATAATTTATTGTTCTCATGAACGCGGTCGTCTCGATCTCATCTTTAGGAGTTTTGTGTAAAAAAACAGTGCAGGCGAGACATCTGCGTTCCTTCTAATATTAGTTTTAGAAGTTACCTTAAAAGAATCGTAATATATCAGTTGAATATTTGTTTCAACTTTTTTTGGATTATGAATTTTAGTAATATATCAGTGGAATAATTTATTTTCGTTTTTTTGGTTGTTTACGAATTTTAAATTATCAATCACATACCTGTTAAGTCCCGCAGGGACGACACCTAATTAGTTCCTTCCGTATGCTGGAGCATACAATTAATAAAGTGTCGTCCCTAGCGGGACTTCTTGATAGTTAGTTCTTTTTCGTGTATTTCGTGTTTAAAAATTACAAAAAATTTGAAAAACAATTATTTCACTGATAAATTACAAAAAATTTTATTCTCTGTGTTCTCTGTGTCCTCTGCGGTTAATAAAAACAAAATAAGATTAGTGAAAAATAAATTGGAAACCTCTGAGAAATTCCGCCGATATATTACGTTTTTTTAATTGGCCGGCTTTGCAGTTTAAGACGGTAAAATTAGTCCGCCGCAAAATTCATAACTCAAAAAAGAATCAATTTATAACAAAATAGAATACTCTCATTGTTTCATCGTTTGATTAGTTTTTTGCCCCCTATTGTACAAATTAAAAAAATTGTTATGCTTTTTTTCTTTGTAATCGGCAAAGTCTCAAATTGTTTTTCGTTTTTTCTAATTGATCTAATGAATATAAAATTAAATGATACCAAAATTATTTTACTAACACTTTGATTCCTTGTTGTTCTTACTATCTCATAAATTCCAATTTGTCAACATTAATCAATATTTGTCAACATTTAACAATATTATTCAATTATCAACAATATTAACTCAATTAAAATTTACTTATGCAAACAACGCCTAAAGGATTTCGGCTTCATTTAGGTATTTTTGGTCGCCGTAATGTTGGGAAGTCTTCTCTTCTAAACGCATTAACTCACCAATCTACCTCTATAGTTTCCGCTACTGCTGGTACTACTACCGATCCTGTCGAGAAACCTATGGAACTCCTCCCTATCGGTCCCGTTCTCTGGATCGATACAGCAGGAATAGACGACGAAGGCGCACTCGGTGAATTGCGTATCCAAAAAACTAAAAACGTCCTCGACCGAACCGAAATCGGAATAATTGTCTCTACCCCCGAAGCACCAATCTCTAAATTTGAATCAGATTTAATCACTACATTCCGTCAACGAAATATTCCTATAATCTTTGTACTCAATAAAATTGATACCGCTCAACCACGCACTGAAACCCTCGAAGAACTAAAATCACTCAAAATCCCCTGCGTGATGACAGACGCAATCTCCGGTAACGGTATTATTGAACTCCATAAAATATTACTACAAACAGTCCCCGATGATTTCTTAACTCCGCCTCCAATACTCGTTGACCTCGTTCCGCCCGATTCTATGATCATACTAGTCGTTCCCGTCGATAAAGAAGCACCAAAAGGACGACTAATCCTTCCGCAAGTTCAAGCTATCCGTGAAATCCTCGACGCACATCTTTCATGCGTTGTCGTTCAAGATACACAACTCGCCGATGTACTCAAACGTGTGTCTCCGCCGCCGGCTTTAGTCGTAACTGATTCGCAGGCTTTTGCAAAAGTTTCAAAAGATGTTCCAGATTCTGTTCCGCTCACTTCGTTCTCTATTCTATTCGCTCGACAAAAAGCCGACTTGAAAATAATGATCGAAGGCGCAAAAGCAATTCAAAATCTTAAAACCGGTTCAAAAGTTCTAATCGCCGAATCTTGCACGCATCACCCTATCGAAGAAGATATCGGAACAATAAAAATACCAAATTTATTAAACAAATTTGTCGGCGGTGAACTAAATTTCAAACACGTAAGAGGACACGAATTTCTATCAAACGATTTCAAATGCGACCTCGTAATTCATTGCGGCGCTTGCATGTGGAACCGCAGAGAAATGCTAAGTCGAATTTTGTATTGTCAGAATGAAAATATTCCAATTACAAATTACGGTCTAGCTATTGCCTATACGCTAGGAATTTTTGAAAGAGCAATTAAACCCGTTTTATAAAAAATTTAGAATGATATATTTTCAACAATTATTTAAAACACAGAATAAAACACAGAAAGATAAACACAAAGAGAAGAAAAAAATCATATAATAAACAATTTTTTTAATGTTTCTATTTTGTGTACAGAATGTGTACAGTATATTCTTTGAGTCACAAAATTGAGTGCGGTGTAAGATTAAGTGTAAGATTAAGTGTAAGACTTTAAAAAATGAAAATTACAAAGTTTCAGTCAGAATAATTTATTATTCTCCATTAATAATATTAAAAATTTTTTTTTTCATAATACTGTGATTTCCTTTGATGAATTGTCTAAGTCGATTGCGTTGCATGTTGCTAATATCTATTCCGGCATTAGCAATATTGTGTATGATTATTGGCTTGTACTGATGTTAGTAACGTGGTCGTTTTTGCTTATGGTAGGACTGACGTTTTGGGCAGTTTCGGGTAATCGGATAAAAACTCATCATATAATTTTATCTTGGTTTGTTTTGATATTGATTTTTGTGTTAGGAACTCTTTGTGTTTGGGCGGCGGCAGAAAGGGCGAAAAGTTTGAAAAAGGAAGAGTTATCGAGTTTAGCTAAATCTTTTGCGGCGGCAATTCAACAAATGGAACATGAAGAGATCAACCTTGATACGAAACGAGACGATCCGAGATATGAAAAAATAATTAATATGATGTCTCTTTGGCAGAAACATATTATTTCGGCAGCTTCGATTTATACATTTCGGCAATCTCAAGATAACAAACTTGTTTTTGTATTTTGTCCTGCTGCAGACTTAAATAAAGACGGTAAAATTGGAAACACGGGAAATCCAAAATCAGATGAGCGTGAAGCGGAAGTAGTAATCGGCGAAATCTATGAAACAACTCCGATGTTTGTTACAGAAATATTAGATGCGTTTAATGGTAAATCAGGATTTAATAACGTTCCAATCAAAGACGATTGGGGACTTTGGATTACAGCCGCAGAACCAATTTTCGCATCAAACGGAACGGTCGAGGCGGTACTTGGTGTCGATTTCTGGGGCGAAGAATGGATGGAAAGTATTCGTGAAGCACAATTTTGGCCTACTTGGTTTTTTGGTCTTTTTCTTATATTATTTTTTGGAGTTCAAGTATTCTTGTTTATCCATCAGACCGCAGAAAAACAGTTGACAAACTACGCAATAGAACTTGAAAAAACTGTTACAGAATTAGTATTAGCCCGCCGTGAAGCGGAAGTTGCAGTACAGGCGAAGAGTCATTTTCTCGCAAACATGGGACATGAAATCCGTACTCCGATGAATGCAATATTAGGATGTACCGAAATGATGGCATCAAGTGTAATCGGAGAAAAAGTAAGGTTGACACAAAACGAAATTATTGACATTATTCGCATAAGCGGAAAAGACCTGTTAAAAATTATCGATGACGTACTCACTTTTTCAAAATTAGATACACATAAAATTACACTAGAAAATACACCAATTTCAATCAAACGAGTTATAAGCGATATTCAAAAAACATTTCAAACTCGAATCGACGAAAAAATAAATGTAGAATTTTTAACCGAATTTGATGATAAAATTCCGCCGCTCATTTTAGGCGATGCAACACGAATAAGACAAATTTTGATCAATTTAGTCGGTAATGCCTTAAAGTTTACAGAGCAGGGATATGTCAAAATAAATTGCAAATTCATACAAGGACAAAAAAATAAAAAAGAACCTGTCAAAAAAATTACAGAAAAATCATTTTTTAAAAATTTCGTAACAACTATTTTCGGTACACCAATTTCAGAACAACAAGGATTGCAAAATTCAATTTCGTCGCTGTTTATGCTTTCAACGATTTCAGATGATGTCGTACCGACACTTTCAGGTATTCAAGCAATTTATTCTGACGTTTCGTTTATTTGTATAGAAATTATCGATACTGGAATCGGCATGACACAAGATCAAATAAGTTATTTATTCAAACCTTTTACCCAAGTTGACGAGACAGCACGGCGAAAATATAGCGGCACCGGATTAGGATTAGGAATCGCACGCGGATTAGCACAACTTATGCAAGGCGATATTTTTATCGAAAGTGAAATCAATAAAGGCAGTAAATTTTCGTTAGTTCTGCCGATTAATTTACCGAACTCAGTCAATGCGCAGTCGAATTTATCGCAAATGAAATCAAACAGCGGCAAAACTCCAAACGGACAAATTAAAATTACGTCGCCGGTTCCTAACTCTATAATAAACCGCCTCGTAGAAACTGGTAATCAGATTGAGACCGAAGTATATGAATTTGATCATACTTTGCCGCTGGCTGGATATAAAATATTGATCGTTGATGACGCTATCGTAAATTTACTCGTTACAGAATCGAAATTAATCGATGCCGGCGCAAATGTTGAAACCGCATCAAATGGAAAGATCGCTATCGAAAAAGTTATTGAAAGCGAAGAGTTGGGCGAAATATTTAATATCATTTTAATGGATATGCAAATGCCGATAATGGACGGCTTTGAAGCAACAAAAGAATTAAGAAAATACGGATTCAATAGACCAATTCTAGCACTGACCGCTAATTTCGGCAGCGAAACAGAAATAAAAGATGCAGGCTGCGACGATATACTAACAAAACCAACAGACCGCGATGAACTGCTAAAAACAATTCAACATCTAATTGAAAAATACAACGAAAAAAGTAAAAAATGGGGAAAATACAATTCAGAATAAGAATTAGAAGAGTAAACAAAAAAACAAACATAACAAAATTTATTTTTGTTTGTAGTTATTTTAGTTCTCATTTAATTCTGTGAATTTTGCATTTAGACATATCGTACTATGAATTTCGGACAAAAACAGAAAAAAATGTTTAATCAATTAAATAAAGCTAAAAGATTTAACCGAAAATTCAAGTAAAAAAAGTTTAAAAATAAAATTCAGAAACTCCGAATTTAAGAAAGTGAAGTATTGGTACTCGAATTTTAATATAGTTAATTATAGTTAATTATAGTAGTTAATATATTTATTTTTCGGGTGTAATTAAAGTTAAAAAAAACTGGAGAACCTAATGGTATTGAGGAGGATTGACAATCAGCGGGACGTTAAAACGTCTGGAGCAGTAGGAAGCGGCAAGCAGCGGATCAACGAAATGATTCGTGTTCCGCAAGTTCGATTATTATCGGTCGAAGGCGATCAGCTTGGGATAATAAACACGGCAGAAGCATTAAACAAGGCGAGAGTAATGGGACTCGATCTTGTTGAAATCGCAACGGACAGCAAGCCGCCCGTTTGCCGAATTATGGATTACGGAAAATATAGGTATCAGCAAAAAAAGAAACAAACAAAACAGCATACCCATCAATCGAAAACAAAAGAAGTATGGTTACACCCAAAAACCGGTGAACACGATATTCTCGTAAAAGCAGCAAAAGCAAAAGAATTCTTATTGAGTAAAGACAGAGTTCAAATTACCGTAAAATTCAAAGGACGAGAATTAGCTCACATGGAAGAAGGAGCAAAAGTGCTAAACAGAATGATTAGTGTCTTGGAAGATGTAGGTAAAATTGAATCGCTTCCTAAAAAGGCAAATAAACAAATTGTGTGTACTATTGCTCCAAAATAAGATTTGTATTTGTGCAACTAATTAATGGAATTTTGTGTAATATATCAGCGGAATAATTTATTTTTTTCGTATGTATATGTGAAATTTTACGAAAATTTTTAAACACGAAACACACGAAAATTCACGAAAAATACGAAAAGAGATTGTATATAATTTTCGTGCCTTTCGTGTAATTTCGTGTGTTTCGTATTTTAAAAATTAAGTGAAAAATAATGTTTGTGAAAAATAAATTATTACACAAAATCATCTTTCTCTGTGTTCTCTGTGGTTAATAAAAAAAATAAGAATAGTTGTAATATATCAGTGGAATAATTGTTTTTCAATTTTTTGTAATTTTTAAACACGAAATATACGAAAAGGAGTTAACTATCAAGAAGTCCCGCTAGGGACGACACTTTATTAACCGTATGCTTTAGCTTACGGATCACACGTCTATAACTTATCCAAGTCCCGCAGGGACGACTAATGCAAATGCAGATGCA
>JAITKS010000135.1 GCA_031278315.1 Planctomycetaceae bacterium
CCGTCTTACTGCGGGTACGTGGCATCTTCACCACGACTACAATTTCACCGGGTTACTAGTTGAGACAGTGTATCAGTCATTACGCCTTTCATGCAGGTCGGAACTTACCCGACAAGGAATTTCGCTACCTTAGGACTCTCAAGGTTAGAGCCGCCGTTTACCGGAGCTTCGGTCGAAAGCTTTTCTTGCGATAACCTCCTTCCTTAACTTACCGGCACCGGGCAGGCGTCAGACCGTATACTTCCACTTACGTGTTTGCACGGTCCTGTGTTTTTGATAAACAGTTGCTGATACCGATTTACTGTGACCTTTAGGAGCTTTAACACCCCCGAAGGTATCCCTTATTGCGAACGTACGGGATCATTTTGCAGAGTTCCTTAACTAGTATTCTCCCGAGCGCCTTAGTATTCTCTACTCGCCTACCTGTGTCAGTTTTAGTACGGTTATTAATGCTTTAACCCTTAGAAGCTTTTCTTGGACGTCCTTCCAATATCTTTTGAAAGTTTCAATTTTCGATTCGGTAATAACTCTTTTCCTGAATTGGGATATTGTTCCCAAGAAATCGAGTTACTCACGGTCACATCTAATCGACCGCATACTTTCCGGACGCCGTCCCTCCATCGGTTCACATTAATAGCATAGGAATATTAACCTATTATCCATCGTCTACGCCTTTCGGCCTGGACTAAGGTACCGGCTAACCCTGGGCGGAATTACCTTCCCCAGGAAACCTTAGGCTTTCGGCGAACAGGATTCTCACCTGTTTTATCGTTACTCATTCCGACATAATCACCTGTATAGACCTGAACTGCTCCTTACGGTACAGCATGTATCTTCTATACAGCGCTCTTCTACCACTTTGTATAAATACAAAATCCACAATTTCGGTATATGCCTTACTCCCGTTCATTATCGGCACTCAATTGCTCGACCAGTAAGCTGTTACGCACTTTTTAAATGATGGCTGCTTCTAAGCCAACATCCTGGCTGTCTTTGCAATCGAACTTCCTTAGTGACTGAGGCATACTTAGGGACCTTAATTGGTGATCTGGGTTGTTTCCCTCTCGTCCGCGAAGCTTATCCCTCGCGGACTGACTCCTGAGATAATTCAAACGGTATTCGGAGTTTGGTTAGAAACCGTACGCTTGGGAGCGCCAGTATTCAATTCAGTATCTCTACCCCCGTCTGATAGTGGCTCAAGGCTAGCCCTAAAGCTATTTCGAAGAGAACGAGCTATCTCCCAGTTTGATTAGACTTTCACTCCTCCCCACAAGTCATCCCCTCGGTTTTCAACCCAAGTGGGTTCGGTCCTCCACACAGTTTAACCCGCGCTTCAACCTGCTCATGGGTAGATCACTGGGGTTCGCGTCTGGCACAGACAACTATATCGCCCTATTCAGACTCGGTTTCCCTAAGGCTTCAAGCCGTAAGCTCTTAACCGAGCTGTCTACGCCAACTCGCCGGATCATTATGCAAAAGGCACGCCGTCACGCGGATATAGATATTGCTATGTATATCACTGCGCTCCGACCGCTTGTAGGCACATGGTTTCAGATTCTATGTACACTCCCCTTGAGTCGGGGTTCTTTTCATCTTTCGATCGCTCTACTTAGTTCACTATCGGTTATCAGAGAGTATTTAGCCTTGCGGAATGGTCTCCGCCGATTCAGTCAGGGTTTCACGTGACCCGACCTACTCAGGTACTTCCAAGGAGACTGATCAAATTTCATTTACGGGACTATCACCCTCTGTGGTGCGGCTTTCCAACCGTCTTCTATTACTTGTCAGTTTTGTAACTCCTATATAGGAAGCCCTACAACCCCAAAGGGAAAATCCCTCTGGTTTGGGCTTTTCCGCTTTCGCTCGCCGCTACTTACGGAATCGATTTTTCTTTCTTTTCCTACAGGTACTTAGATGTTTCAGTTCCCTGCGTTATCTACGTACATCTATGAATTCAATGTACGCAAGTTCGGGAATCCCGGGATCAATGCTTGTTTGGCAGCTACCCCGGGCTTATCGCAGTCTTCCACGCCCTTCAAAGTCTTCTGATACCAAGACATCCCCCATGCGCCCTTTCTAGCTTGATCACAAATATCGAATACTCCTTAAAAGAAGCTTGGATATTTTTTAGCTAGTGTTTGTCATGAATTATCATAACAAACAGCAACGAATATATTTTTAATTTATCTACCTAAGCGCTCTACAAAATTTAGATTGTATTTTACTAAACAGTTCAAAAAAACTGATAATAAATACATCTGAACTCTATAGTGCAGATGCCACTCTTGCTCTACCTAATTATCAAAGATCAATTTCGTCTGTTGAAATTCAACAAACAAAATGACTATCTATATAATATTCACAAATTAAAATTCTTACAAAGAACGAATCTTATTTGCGATTAATACTATCGTATTTAATCTGTCTTTTCATCAATAAATTTTGCATGCAGCAAGCACTGAATCAAAACAGGGCGGTAATTCTACCAACATTCGATTTACTGTCAACAGGGGGTACAAATCAATGAAAACAAAAAATAGAAACTCATATTAATTTGTTTTTATCTTGCAATATTATCATCTATATCACCTATCGAACCTGTGCGTTTCACTCGCTTAATCAAATGAGGCGAATAATATATTGGAAATCAAAATTCTGTAAAGCGGGGGTAACCAAAACATCACCAAAATTTGTAAATAAATAAGATTTTTGTAACGATAAATAATCCGCCCCTAAAACAAACAGCTTTTTTTAACTCTTATTTTATAATTAGTTATAACTCTATTATGATGTTTTTTATATTTAGAAATTTTGTAAAAAAATTTTTTTCATATTAGCACAAATTTATTATTTCATACAAGGTATTTGTTCTTGTGTCATTGTATTCTCGAAAAGATTTGTAATATTTCAGCGGAATTTTTTGTTTTTCAACTTTTTTTGAATTATGAATTTTAAAATGAGATTCGGTGAAAAATAAACTTAAAACCGTTGTGAAATTCCACTGATATATCACAAAAAAATTCACACCAGCCTGAGAATACTAGGAAAAATATTTTGTCTTGCCGAGAATTTGATAGAATTTATAGGAATTTTATTTTTTGGGATTACGGTAAATCACGTTCAATTTAATTGAAATGCCCCTCTTGTTCTTTTTTTGAGCTGTTTTACAATTTGATATACTTAATAGGTATATTTTTTATTTAAAATTTTATGGAAGTCCTATTTGAAAACAAAGATATTGCCGATTCCAAAAAAGGAAAGGGAAGTTTTCCCATGTTTCCAGACAAATTGAAAGACGAATCGAACAATTACAAACAACCGATAACCTTGATCTTCTTGAAAAAAACTATCCTGGTTGGCGTTGTCATGAATATTCCGGTAAAGAAAAAGGTATTTTCACCATAGATTTAACTGGTAGTTGGCGATTATGTTTTCGTCCAACAATAAATCCTCCGCCCTATAAACCAGACGGCGGAATTGATAAAACAAAAATTACTTCCATTACTATTATTGAAATATCAAATCCCCACTAACCCTCATTTCAAAACAATGACTTCAGTCACTCAAAAACTCTATCCGTGTGATTTCGATTGGGAACCAATTCCGCCCGGCGAAACAATTTCAGAATTACTCGAATATTACGGACTTACACAAAAAGAACTCGCAGAACGTACTGGTTATTCGATCAAACAAATTAATCAGGTAATTCTTGGAAATGTTCCGATCTCAACGGAACTTGCCGTCTTGCTGGAACGGGTTCTCGGAACCTCCGCCGAATGCTGGAAACAACTTGAAGCCAACTATCAAATTCGTAAAGCAAACTGGCAAGCGAAAAAAAAGCCGATCAGTTTGCAGCTTCAATATTGATTCCTGAACCATTTCAAAACAAATTATCAACCTTAAAAACAGAAATAGATATTCGCTATTTTGCCGAAAAACTTGGTATTGCTCCCGGTATTGTCGTTGGTCGAATGCAACACGAAAAATTGTTACCGTTTAATCGGTTTAACAAACTCAAAGAAAAATTCCTCTGGAAATAAGCCGTTTCGGTTTTCTGCCGGTCCAAACCACTATCTCCTCACCTTGTACATACTAGCACGAGCAACGGTTTCATTGAAAACATAACGCAATAGATCAGATATTTCTGGAAAAGATAAAGGACGAGGTAACATCGCAAAATTATACACAAATTCTAAAAAATTAAGAAAAAAAATTCACACCTGCCTGATAACACTAGGAAAATTTTGTTATTAACCACAGAGGACACAGAGGACACAGAGAAAGATGATTTTGTAATTTTATTTTTTAAAACACGAAAAACACGAAATTTTTTTAGATAATTTTCGTGAATTTCGTTATTTCGTGTGTTTTGTGATCTCAAAAAAACAATAACTAATTGTTGTTAAAACCGTTGTTGTTAAAACCGCCATTACTTTGATTTATATTTGCAAATCGCTCTCCCGTAACTCGTTCAGCTTTTATTAAGTTTGTAATTTGTTCGGCGGCATTTTCAATTGATAACATTGTTGTTTCCTTGTCCCATCTCCATTTTAACTCAATCTTTTTCTCCGCAAGTCCCTTTTCTCCAATTACAACCCTCAACGGAAAACCAATTAAATCTGCGTCCTTAAATTTTACACCTGCGCGCTGATCTCTATCATCAACAATACAATCAATTCCACTATTCCATAACTCGTCATGTAACTCCGATGCTAGCTGCATAATTGCGTCATCCGCAACTTTCATTGGACAAATTACTACCTCAAACGGAGCTAAATTCACTGGCCAAATAATCCCCGTGTCATCATGCGAACTCTCTACCAAACCTGCAATTATTCTGTTTATTCCAATTCCATAACACCCCATAATAATTGTCTTTTGGGACTCGCTGTCATCAAGAAATTTTGCATTCAATAACTCCGAATACTTCGTTCCTAACTTAAAAACATGACCTACTTCAATCGCATTTCTCAAATTAAGCGGAGCACTACAACGCGGACAAGCATCACCCAACACAGCATTGCGGAAATCACCTATCCGCATAGGCATAAAATCACGCATCGAGTTGACATTTACAAGATGTTTGTCCGATCTATTAGCACCAACAATAGCATTATCAATTTCCATCACACACACATCCGCATGAATTGGAATTTTTTCAATCATTCGAATTGGTCCTGCAAAACCAACAGGTGCCCCCGTTACCCTCTCAATAATTTCCGGCGTTGCTAATTCTAATTTCTCCACATTTAATTGCCGCTTAATTTTATACTCATTTGCTTCGTGATCACCCCTTATAAGCACAGCAACCGGATTGCCGTCTGCGACATAAATCAACGTCTTTATCAACTTCGACGGCTTTGCTTTAAGAACCTTACAAACTTGCTCAACAGTATGAGCTCCGGGCGTATTAACCTCAGCAATTTCCTTTAACTGCACATTCTTTTGAGCATAATCACATGACCTCGATCCGATTTCCGCTCTTTCCATGTTGGCGGCATAACCGCATTGTTCGCAATGAATTACTTTGTCTTCGCCGTTTGCAGATAAGATCATAAATTCGTGCGAAGCGTCGCCCCCGATTGGTCCCGATTCCGCCTCAACAGCAAGAAACGGTAATCCGCATCGGTTGAATATCTTGCAATAAGTTCCATACATTTTTTTATAAGTCTCATTCAACGATTCAATAGAAGTATGAAAACTATACGCATCTTTCATCAAAAACTCGCTCGTTCTCAATACACCAAAACGCGGACGCTCTTCGTTGCGGAATTTTGTCTGTATTTGATACAAAATTATTGGTAATTGTCTGTAACTCGAAATAAAACGAGATACGATGTCCGTTACTTCTTCCTCGTGTGTTGGACAAAAAACAACATGAATTTTTTTATTACCGCGTTGTAAATCTGCTTTAATTAGAACATTACCGAAAGCCTCAACTCGATTCGTTTGCTCATAAAGAGAAATCGGACAAAGTGCCGACATCAACAATTCATTTGCACCTGCACGATTCATCTCGTCCCGCACGATTTCTACCGCTTTACGCAGAGTTCGCAAACCTAAAGGTAAATATGTATATGCTCCAGCCATAACTTGCGTTACAAGTCCGGCACGAAGCATCAATATATGCGAAGGAATATCTGCCCCTTCCGGCGTTTCCTTCATCGTAGGAATTAGTGTTTTAGACCAATACATTATTCTTGTATCCTAATTATTGTTACATTAAATATCAAAATAAAATAAACGCCGTAATATATCAGCGGAATAATTTTAGGTAATTTCTAAAAACTAATATTATGAGGAACGCAGACGTCTCGCCTGTACTGTTTTTGTACAAAAAACGCCTGAATATGCGGTCGAGACGACCGCGTTCCTTCTGACAATAAATTTTTACATTACGTTTTTAGAAATTAACAACAATTATTGTTCCGTTTACATTCTGTAGTCTATAGGTGAACAGGCTCTTTAATGAATAGTTTTTGTATCGCCGAAATTCATAATACGATACGTATTTTACAGACTTCTTTTTGTTTTTTCTTTTGTTGGGATTCTCATTGAATAAAAAGAATTCCAGACGAAAAATAGTCCTACTGAAAGAAACAACGCCGAAATCAGCCATGTGTAACTTACGTATTCGGTTGATTGTCTCATTGTTAAAGCGATTTCTGTTGCAAGCAGTCCGAATAGGGTAGAGAATTTTATTACTGGATTAAGCGAGACGGAACTTGTATCTTTGAACGGGTCGCCGACAGTATCGCCGATAACAACAGCGGCGTGAAGTTCCGTTCCTTTTTCTTTCAAATCAACTTCGACAACTTTTTTACAATTGTCCCATGCACCTCCGGCGTTTGCCATATAAATTGCTTGAAATAATCCGAAAATCGCTATTGAAATTAAATATGCAATAAAGAAGTTCGGGTCAACAAAAGCAAAGGCTATCGTGAGAGAAATTAACGCAAGAAAAATATTCTTCATTCCTTTTTGTGCGTATTGAGTACAAATTTTTACTACGTTCTTGGAGTCGTTTATATCGGCTTCAGCTTTATTTAGGTCCATATTATTTTTTATAAATTCGACAGCTCTATATGCACCGGTTGTAACGGCTTGTGTTGAAGCACCGCTGAACCAATACACGATTGCACCGCCGCAAATCAGACCTAAAAGTACAGGTGCGTTTGTCAATTCGAGGTGCAGCCCGCCGATTTTTTGTAACATGAGAAATATTGCGAAAATCATTGTTGTTGCGCCGGCTACAGCTGTGCCGATTAGTACAGGTTTGGCTGTCGCTTTAAATGTGTTACCGGCAGAATCGTTTACTTCGAGATAATGTTTACCGAGTTCAAAATCGGGTTTGAATCCGAAGTCGCGTTCGATTTCGTTTGATATATCTGGAATTTGTTCGATTCTGGATAATTCAAAAATTGATTGTGCGTTATCTGTAACAGGTCCGTAACTATCGACAGCGATTGTAACAGGTCCCATGCAAAGGAATCCGAAAGCAACTAATCCGAAAGCGAAAATCGCTGAATGAGGACCTAAAACCGATTCTAATCCTGAAAGAGAAATTCCATAAGCTATTGCCATCAAGAGTGCAATTAGTCCGCCTGTCCAGAATGCGCCGAAATTACCCGCCGTAATACCAGATAAAATGTTAAGCGACGCTCCGCCCTCCCGTGAAGCCGTAACAATTTCTTGCACGTGTTTTGATTTTGAACTCGTGAAAATCTTAGTAAACTCTGGAATAAATACAGCGGCTAGCGTTCCGCATGTTATTATTCCTGCAAGTTTAAGCCAAGCTAAATCAGGAAGCTGATAGAGTAAGACAAAACTTGTAAGAAGAGAAATCGCAATACAAAGCACAGACGATATCCAAATAAGAGAAGTGAGCGGAAATTCAAAATCGAATTCTTTTTTCTCTCCAAATGCTTTTTCTGAAATATATTGATTAATAAAATACGCAATACCAGAGAAACATCCCATTAAGAATCGCATAATAAAAATCCAAACAATAAGTTGTACCTGCAAATTATGTGCGGCAGAAACCGCTGCCTCTGTTGAGTCTTTAGGAACGATTGCTAGTGCGATAAATGTAATCAAAGCGACTCCAGTTACGCCATAAGTTTCAAATCCGTCGGCTGTTGGACCGACACTATCGCCAGCGTTATCTCCGGTGCAATCAGCGATTACGCCGGGGTTTCGCGGATCGTCTTCGTCAACTTTGAAAACAATTTTCATCAAGTCGGAGCCGATATCTGCGATTTTTGTGAAAATACCGCCTGCGATTCGTAACGCACTTGCGCCAAGAGATTCGCCAATTGCAAAACCAAGAAAACAAAGACCGATAATTTCACGCGGTACAAACAGAAGGATCGCCGCCATGATAATTAGTTCTACTGATATTAGGAAAAGTCCGACACTCATTCCAGCACGAAGCGGAATATTGACAACGTCCCAAGGCTTACCGCGAAGAGATGCAAATGCCGCACGTGAATTAGCATACGTATTGATTCGAATTCCGTACCACGCAACAGCATAAGAACCGCCCATACCAACTATCGCAAAAAACAGAACGAAAATAAGCAAAAACCACCAAGAATGAATCGCGGACGGCTGAACTCTAACAAAAACATAATATACAACGCTTATACAAATAAAAAGATATATCAAAAACTTGCCTTGATGTAACAAATAAGTACTGCACGTTTTAAATATTATCTCTGACACGTTTTTCATTGATTCGTGAACAGGCAATTTGCGAATTTCAAAAAATAGATAAAGACTGATTATAAGTGTCGCAAAAACTACAGATAATCCGCAGAAAAGCAGTAACCATCCGTTGATTCCGAATAACATAGAGAATTTACCTGATCTTAAATCAGGAATTAAAATATCGGCTTCGCTGCCGTATGCAAATGAGCTCGTAAATAAAATCAAGGCAAGTGAAAGAAATGTAACAATGTTTAGAAAATAGTTTTTCATTATTGTTTTTTGTGATTGTTAATTGTTGATTGTTTAGTTTGAATTTGGTTTAGTTTAGTTTTTGTTTAGTTTTGATTTACGGTTGAATTCGCTTTTTCAAATTGAGCGAAAACTTTAAGTATTGTATCACACTCCCCGGCCTGTACAAGTATCCGTTTAATGACAGGGTAATATTTTGTATTATACGTCTCTTTTTTGAAAATTCGATTTTTCGTTACAAAAAAAACACGAAAAGCACACTGTTGGAATTTGTATGCAATTCGTGTTTTTAGTTGTGAATTATTTTAACTGCTCTTGCTTGAATTTTCGTATCGAAATGGGCATTAGCCGATTTTGCTTTCGCTCTTTTAGAGCTAATACAAATTTAATCTAAAACAAAAATTCTGCTGAATATATTACACGATTATTGGATATTTTCGTTTTCGTCGTCAACGTCAATTTCATTATTTTGTGCGGTGTTTTCTTCAGCTTTTTTAATATCATTGACGATTTTTGCGATTGCGGTAACGATATTTCCGTCGATGTTACATTTAACTATGTAAGTTGATCCGCTTATGCTGTCAGACAAAGTTACTTTTGATTTATTTCCTGCAGCAATTAAATTATCAACAAAAATTTTCGCAGCATTTTTTGACGGTGTATCTTTATCAATACTGTCAAAACCGATTTTGCTTAAAAATTTTCCGAGTGCTTGTATGTCAAATAGAAATATCGGTTGAGTAATTGGAACAGATTTCGATGTTGATTCTAAAGCTGCTTTCAAAGTTGATTCTATTTTTTCCGTGTCAAACCCTGCGGCAATTGCTATTGCTGTATTATCTTTGATTGCAAAAAATATAGTGTAACTTTTATTTTTTAATTGTGACGGTATTGAATCTATGTCATGTTGTTCGGCAAGTGAGTTAATCGGAATTGTCAAACGTGAAATTCTGTAACCTGAAACTGTCGTATAATTCCGTTTCAGGTTATTAGAGATCAAGTCGTTAAATTTCTTGAGGTCATCTGCTTCAGAGTGTTTGGCACGAATAAATTTTAATCCCGATTCAAGTAATTTCTCAATATCATCAGTTTTTTTCCAAGATGTTGCTGTTAGTAAAGTACCTTCGACATCATACGATATCACAGTGTCAACACCAGATATATTTAATGATTCTAACAATATTTTTTTACATAAATCAATGGTTTCTTTGCTGTATTTGATTTCTTCTTCACTGTCGGCATCTTCTTCTAGCTGTTTGGCGATACCATTGAACATCAAATCATATTGTTCTTTTATTGTTTTTATCTGATCTTGAGCTAACAGATCACTAGCGGTCTTGTTATCTGGATACTCAAAAGATGCGGTATATTGAACAACAGCCTGTTTAGATGTTTTGAAATTGTTAAATTTTGTTTTTCTATTTTTAACTGACTCCATAAAAAATGCAACGTTTTTTGAATTTTTACTTGGGGTCAATCTTACCTTTACATCAACATCTAGCGATTCAGGATTGATAGTTAGTCCACTATCTAAAGATTTTATTTCATCGAAATAGACTTTCATCATTTCGATATTGTTCCGAAATTGTTCGCCCATTTCTGGATTTTGCATAACCATCATCATAACCATCGGAGCAGTAAGTTTATTAATAGCATCATACGAAGTATTCTCGTAATCAATTTTTATTCCTATCAAATTTTTATTGATGTCAGCAAAATACTTTTTCGGATCAGCAGGAACCCGTGATTCCGGTTTGTCAAGCACGACAACTACGTAACCATTTTTTTGATAACCGACAAAATTAAAATTTGGTAACTTAATAGAATATTTGCCGCCTTCGATTTTATCTATTTGCAAAAAAGGCACACTTGGAATTGAAAATTTCGATAAATCATTTATTGGTAACACAAATAACGGGTCATTAAAATCGACACCATTGGTACGAATAACCACACCAATCGGTTCCGACTTGTTCAAGCCTTTGATAATATCATCAAGACTTGAACTAATTCTATTATCGAATTCTTGATCACTCACGCCGACAATCTTTGCGATTTTCTTTGCGACTTTCAAAAAAGTATCAATATCGGCATAATGAATTGTTAATACCGGCAATGATTCTTTAACTGTACTATCAGCATCTCTCGCAATTTTCTCACTATGAATCAAAGTTGCAGATTGAGGCTCCGGAGCCGGTGCCGGAGCAGGCTCTGGAGTTGGGGCAGGTTCCGGTGTCGGGGCGGGTGCCGGTGTCGGCTCTGGAGTCGGGGCAGGTTCCGGTGTCGGGGCGGGTGCCGGTGTCGGTTCTGGTGTAGGGACAGGTTCCGGTGTCGGGGCGGGTGCCGGCGTTGGTTCTGGTTCCGGTGTCGGGACAGGAGCCGGTGTTGGGACTGGATCCGGAGCCGGTGGAGGCTCTGGCGTCGGGACTGGATCCGGAGCCGGTGGAGGCTCTGGTGCCGGAACTGGATCCGGAGCCGGTGGAGGTTCCGGTGCCGGGACTGGATCCGGAGCCGGTGGAGGTTCTGGCGTCGGGACTGGAGCCGGAGCCGGTGGAGGCTCTGGCGTCGGGACAGGATCCGGAGCCGGGACAGGATCCGGTGTCGGTGTTGGAACAGGATCCGGAGCCGGTGCAGGAATGGGCTTTATTGGGTCTGTAGTTACCTCGTTACTGTTACAACCGAGAAATGTTAATAGGACAATTCCTAATAACAAGCTGATAAATTTTTTCATACTAAATCTCCTAGTATTTTTAATTGTTTTGCTACTTCTTTAACGACAAGACAGCAGCGTTGTCCAAATGAGAAGGAGTAGTGTATCACGCTTTAATCACGTTGACAAGACGGGTAGTTGAGTATTAAAAACAACTAATGGTAATTTCTAAAAAATAATATTTATAGGAGGAACGCAAGAGTCTCGTCTGCTCTATTTTGGTACAAAAAACGCTTAAATATGCGGTTCGACCGCGTTCTTTCTAACAATAAATTTTGATATTAGGTTTTTAGAAATTCACTAATGATATTTTTATACTCCAGCGGAATTTTCACAATGATTTTTATTTTTATTATAACCGGTCTCAATATTTTATTAAAAAAATAAACGAATAATAAAGTAATAAAATTGGACAGATGATGAATTTATTACTACTGAGATTGTTTTGTTGGGAAAATTAGGTAAAAATAAGATGTCCAAAAAAATTTCAAAATAATGTAATATATCAGCAGAATTTTTTATTGGATATTTTTGCAACGAGAGATATACATCTTGTAATTTAAAAGCGTTGATCCGTAAGCTAAAGCATACGGTTAATAAAGTTTTTTGGTGAATAGTCCCTAGCGGGACTTCTTGATAGTTAGCTCTTTTTCGTGTATTTCGTGTTTAAAAATTACAAAAAATTTGAAA
>JAITKS010000432.1 GCA_031278315.1 Planctomycetaceae bacterium
AAAATCTAAAATTACAAAATATTCTTCCTCTGTGTTCTCTGTGTCCTCTGTGGTTAATAAAAAAAATATTCCACTGATATATTACTAAAAAACGAATTTTAAAGTGTAATTGGTATATTTCAGCGGAATATCGTTTAATCGTTTTCCAATTTTTTTCGTGTGACTCGTGTGACGCGTGTTAAAAAAACTTAAAACAAAAATGACAGTAATATATATAGTGGAATAATTGTTTTTCAAATTTTTTTGTAATTTTTAAACACGAAATACATGAAAAGGAGGTTATCAAGAAGTCCTGCTAGGGACGACACTTTATTAACCATATTCTTTAGCTTACGGAAGGAGCTTATTGAGAGAGATTGTCGTATGTTCATAATTTAACAATTTTTTTTATTCTGTTTAGACTGCAAATTCAATTTATCATGTAAATCTCATTTATTCTGCCCAACATGCCAATTCGATTTATCTCATAAATCGTGTTTATTCTGCTTATATTGTCAAAAATAAAAACTGAAAAATCACAAACAAAGCAACGGATTTGTGTAACTATATTCCAAATTTTTAAAAATCCGCAGAAAAATTACTTTTAATTTAATTTTTTATCACAAATCAGCTAAAGGATTTACTAGAAATTTCTCTAAAAAAAGAATGTCATCTTGTTACTTTAAAATTTAAAAGGTACAATTATTCGCATATTTCTAAAAATCGGTTTTATTGGAAAGCTTTGTTGTGCGTTTCAATTTAGCGATCCTTTAAATCATGTTTATACTATCAAAAAATAAAAACATAAATTCCAAGCAGGTTGATTTAGAATCAAATAAAATGCTAAAAACTTGTGAAACTTGTGAAAAATTTTTTTGATGTAACATCGGATTTTTAGATTTTACTAATTGTTTGATTGCCGGCATAGTTGTTTCAGACTAAAGATTAAATCAAACAGTTTATATTTTATTTCCGTTGATTTGTTCTTGCAGGCGATCAACGAGTTATAAAATTGCTGCGATAGCTTATTGTGTGTAGGTTTTCAATAATCGTTGTTTAATTTTCATTGCGGCGGTTATATTGAGTTATTGTTCGCTCATTGCAAAACCGATTTTAATAGTTGAACAAGAAAAATAAGGAGAATAAAAAATGAAAAAAATTTTTGCTTTAACATTTGCAGTTTGCTTATTATTGTCGTTTACCGGTTGCGACGATTCGGGAACGACAAGTTCTTCGGGAACAAGTGAAAATTCATCACTTGTCAATAGTAATCCGCTAATCGATACAACTCCCGTTATTACGTCACCAATTGATGATATCTTTAATGATACATCAACTGAAACAACAACAACTGAAATACCTGACACAACAAATGACACGTCGTCAGACACATCAACTGATACAACTGATACAACTGATACCGATGACGAAGATTCTGAAAATCTTCTCGAATCATTTGGTAATGACGGACTTTCGATTGACGACTTGCTCAACTTAGTTAGGTAAAGTTGAGTGGTCAATTATAACGGCAGACCTGCGGGTTTGAGATAACTATGTTGATTATTATGTCAAGTAGTTTGTCAAATAGTCATATAAAATTCGGCGATTCAGTGGTTATAGCAGAAATGTAATTTATTCTGTTTCTGCTAATAAGCAAGCAACTTTTATACTATTGAAACGCCGCTATTGAAACGCCGAATTTTTATGATTTTTGTAATATACCAGTGAAATATTTTTAAACTGCTCTTACTTGAATTTTCGATTTTCGTTTTCTGTTTACATATTAGAAAGCGGGTTTTACCGAATACATCTTTGTATCGCCGAAATTCATAGTACGAGACGTATATATCAGGTCAAATTAACAATCAATCAAATTAACAAATTTTTTTTGGAGAATTAAAAATGAAAAGTATAAATAAATTGATGTTTGCGGTATTTTGTCTATTTCCGTTATTTCTTGGTTGTGATGACAGCGGTAGTTCAAGTAGCGGATCGCAAGAGTCGAGTTCTAGCTTGTTGCCTGTTGTAATAGCGACTCCAAATGATACTTTAAACGTTTACGATCCCGAAGTACTTCCGACACTTCCAAGTACCGATGACGACGACACCTCTACCGATGACACTACCGATGATACTACCGATGACACAACTACCGATGATGACGAAACCGATGAGTTACCGGCCGAATTTAGTACAAACGACGGAATAGATATTTGAAAATAAATCAGATAAATAAATCCGGATACAAACAACGAAACCAGTGAAACAATCTCATAAGTGTGACGCAATGCAAAGCGGTATGGTTTATCTTGTTGGTGCGGGACCAGGCGATCCTGATCTTTTAACGATTAGGGCGTTGCGTTATATTTCTTTGGCAGATTTAGTTTTGTATGATTATCTTGTTGATGATCGTATATTATCATTTGTGCGTGAGGGTGCGGAATTGGTTTCGTTGGGTGAGCCGTACACGGGACGGAAGTTGAAACAAGCCGAAGTAAATGAACGGATGATTACAGCGGCTCGTTCAGGGCGTGTTGTCGTGAGATTGAAGGGCGGCGACCCGCATATTTTCGGACGATTAAATGAAGAAATACATGCGTTGAAAGATGCCGGAATAAAATATGAAGTCGTACCGGGAATTACTTCAGCGTCAGCTGCAGCGCAAGTTGCAGGAATTTCGTTGACTGATAGACAAAATGCTAGTGCGGTCGCTATGATTACTGGACATCTAGCATTTGAACATGATGCAACTTTACCGGCTTTAGATTTCAAAAAATTCGCAGACTTTCAAGGAACATTAATCTTTTACATGGGTATCGTGACGATAAAACATTGGAGTCAAGCGTTGTTGGAAGGCGGAATGGATGCAAATACAAATGTGTTGATAGTTCAGAATGCTACGTTATCGAATCAAAAAATCGTAAGAACGAATCTAATAAATGTTGAACAAAAAATTAAAGAGGAAAATCTAAAAAGTCCTGCTATCGTAATTGTCGGAAATGTATAAAACTATACTTTTCACACTTTAAATTTTGGTATTCGTTTTAAACTTAAATTGCCCTTGCATGGTGAATACATAGACAATTTTTTGACTCAAAAACAAGTTGTATTTATTAAAAAATATTGCAACGTTTATTGACAATATTTTCAATTAAAAAAATAAAAAACGAA
>JAITKS010000022.1 GCA_031278315.1 Planctomycetaceae bacterium
AAAGTTGTATAAAAAATGTTGTATGGTAAAATCTCGAACCTTTGATTTTTGTACGTATTTTTGTGTTGCGGTGATTAAAACAATCATTAAATTACACATTCATCGTATTATGAATTTTGGCGATCCAATTGCGTATTCTGGAAAACTTGCTTTCAAATTGATAAGCAAACCAAACAGCTCGAACCGAAAAATCGTATGAGAGCAGCTTAAAATAACCTTAACTATAAACTTAAACTTAAACTTAAATTTAGATTCAATGGAAACTATACTCGGAATTGATCTTGGCACTACCAATAGCGAGGTCTCAATTATTCGCGATAAAGAAATTATCGTAGTCGAAAAAGATGGTCGAAAATTATTGCCGTCTGTTGTTGGAATCGATCTATCGGGTAACTTACTCGTTGGACATGCTGCCCGCAATCAGGCTATTTTATATCCTGACAGAACTGTTAAGTCTATCAAACGTTTGATGGGCGACAATATCAAAGTTAAACTCGGTGATAACGAATATTCTCCCCCAGAAATTTCGGCGATGATATTGAAAACACTGAAAACAAACGCGGAGGAACAATTATCACAACAATTTACGAAAGCTGTTATCACTGTTCCGGCATTTTTTAACGATAATCAGCGAGAGGCTACACGTCTTGCCGGAGAGCTTGCGGGATTGGAAGTAGTCCGAATTATCAACGAGCCGACAGCCGCGTCGCTTTGTTATGAGACAGAAACCGGCGGTTCGGACAAATCTAATTTGCCGGAATCAGCGGGGAGTATTGACAAATCTGAAACTATTATGGTGTATGATCTTGGCGGCGGTACTTTCGACGTATCAATAGTCCGTGCAGAGTCTGGTGTGATTGAGGTTCGTGCTTCTCACGGCGACACACATCTTGGCGGAGATGATTTTGATCAACTTTTGTTTGATCATGTTTGTGATAAATTTCTGAAATCTACCAAAGTAGATATACGAGATATTCCGACAGCGGTTAGTCGTGTTATGCAGGCGGTAGAAGCGGCGAAAATTGAGTTGTCGAGTAATCCGTTTGCGGTGATTAAGGAGGAATTTATCGCCGAGCAAGACGGGGTACCGTTGCATCTTGACATGGAGATAGGTCGTTATGAATATGAGCAGATGATATTCCCATTGCTTGACAAAACGATAGTGTGTTTGAATGAGGCGCTTGAGGATGCGGGCTTACGTCCTTCTGAGATAGACAAAATAATTATGGTTGGCGGAGCGTCTCGGACGCCGATAATTCATTCTTTGCTTGAGAATCGTATGGGCATGATTCCTCATGGTGAAATTGATCCTGATCTTTGTGTAACGATGGGAGCGGCGATACAAGGCGGTTTAATTTCCGGAGTAGATATTGGTCGGGTGTTGGTTGATATTACGCCTCATACTCTTGGGGTTCATGTTATTTCTATTTCGCATAACAATTTTTATATTTTTTCGCCGTTGATTAAGCGTAACACATCGATTCCTTGCAAGCGTAGTGAGATTTTTCTAACGTCTTATGAGGATCAATCTGAAGTGGACATATCGATTTATCAGGGCGAGCATAATGATGTTCGTCAGAATATGTTTATAGGTAATTTTATGTTGGAGGGTTTATCGAAGGGAGTTGATCAAGAGATATTATGTCAATTTGAGCTTGACATCAACGGCATATTGCATGTAACGGCGATAGAAAAAAGTACGGGACTTAAAAGTGATATAACGATAGAAAATATTTTTAAGCAACAAGATTTGAAAGCGAATGATAATTTTAAAAACCAGTTGAAACAATTTTTTCACGAGAAAGATCACGAGGATGATGACGATGGCGTTCACGAGGGCGTTCATGAGGGTGATAACATTGTCGATTCTAATATTTCAGGACTTTCGGCGAGTACGGGTAGTTTGAGTGATGCGAGTGATCGAGTTGTTAGTGAGAGATCAGACAAAGTTGAGGTATCATTAAAATCCGGCATTGATAATGATTTGATATTGGAGGTAGATAAATTATTGGGTGATTCTTCGACTGTTTATTCGGAAGAGTTGAATATAATCCGGAAGGGTTTAAAGATGTTGGGAGGTAATTTGAAAACGGGTACAGAAGATCTAGAGAGATTAATTCGAGAACTAGTAAAAGCCGTCAAACAACACGACAAAAAAACCGTGCAAGAGTTATCAACAGAGTTAGATGACATGTTATATTATCTTGATGATTCTTTATAAACTAATTTCTATTTATTCTTAAAAATTATTTTTCGTTACAAAAAATAAAACCTGCTATGTAGAGACACAAAACATTGTGTCTTTACGCAGCAATCTCTTTTTTTGTAACGAAAAAAATAACCGGTACTGAAAAAATAAATTATTCCGCTGATATATTACAATTTACAAAATCATCTTTCTCTGTGTTCTCTGTGGTTAATAAAAAAAAGCAGAACAAATTAAAACCCGACAAATTATTGTAACAAAAATTCCACTGATAAATTACGAAAATTTCAAGTAAGAATAGTTTAAAATTATTCCGCTGATATACTGTTGAATTTCTAAAAACTATTTTAGGAACAATACGGATGTCCTGCCTCTGATATTGCGAATTGTATATCAACTCATACTGATTAATATTATCGTACAGAAACAAAAATTATTTGCAACACAGATAAACTTTAAAAACAAAATAAGAATATATAGTTCAACAAACGGGAGGGTTGCTATATTAGATTATGCAGTTAGAATTAGACAAAAATCGCGATTCATATTGAGTAATTTTAGTAATCGAATTACTAAACACAAATATGAATCTTGAATAAAAAATTCACTGAATTTATTCATACCGCAATTTTGTTACAAAAATTAACAAAAATTACAAAATCAATTCAATCGTGAGGTGTAATATGAGATTGGTTACTAGGTCAGATTTTGACGGATTAGCATGCGGAATGCTTTTAAAAGAGGAAAATTTGATAGACGATGTCAAATTTGTCCATCCGAAAGATTTACAAGACGGTTTATTTATGGCAACGAGCAATGATATATTGTGTAACGTGCCTTATATTCACGGTTGCGGAATGTGGTTTGATCATCATACGAGCGAAGAAGAACGCGTAGGCTGGACTCACGCTGTAAAAGGTTTAAGCAAGAAGGCGTTGTCTTGCGCCGGAATTATTTACGAATATTTCAACGGACAAGAACGATTACCGCAATTTAAACCGCTTATCGATGCCGTTGACAAAGTCGATTCTGGATTGCTTACAATTGAAGATATTCGTAATCCAACAGGTTGGATATTGATCGGATTTATTGCAGACCCGCGAACCGGTCTCGGTAGATTCAGACAATTCCGTATCGCAAATTACGAACTAATGCTCGAATTTATAAATCATCTGCGTCACTCAAAACTCGAAGAGATTCTCGTTCACCCCGACGTCAAAGAACGAATCGACCTATATAATGAACAGACAGAACTTTTTGAAATAATGGTCAAAAAATATTCACGCACGGATCAAAATGTACTTATTACAGATTTACGGGATGTCGATCCGATCTACACGAGCAATCGTTTTACCGTTTATGCGCTTTATCCTGATCAAAATGTATCGTTATGGATAACAGACGGAAGAGCGAAACAAAATGTAGCAATTGCATGCGGTTACAGTATTTTAAATCGCTCGTGTAACGTTGATGTTGGACATTTAATGTTGCAATACGGCGGAGGCGGACATCAACAAGTCGGTACTTGTCAAGTGCCGTACAACGAAGCAAACCACGTCATAAATGAAATCATAGAAGCACTGAAAAAAGATTAAGTTTGAAAATAACTACCTTTTATACAACTCGCACTATGATTTTCGGCAACTCAAAAAAATATTCATTAAAAAGCCTGTTTTCCTATTGGAAAGCAGGCTTTTACTCACTTATATCACCGAAATTTGTAAAAACGACTCATACAACAAGAACGAAAAAAAACATCTAACATTAAAAATTAAATAATAATCAATAATCAACAAAATCAAAATTAACGATGTCATTTTCAGTTAAAAGTGAAATGGATTTGCGGCTTTGTGTGAAAGACCAGTTTTTTCCTAAATCTAAATATCATGTATCTCTTGAAGATAAGCGGATAGATTTTATTGTTTCTGCTCCGTCGAGTCTTTTTACGTCTGAAGTATTTCTTTGGGCGGAATCTAAAAAAGAGATCACGCCTGTCAATACGATGTTTGCGCAACTTCTTTTAACGATCAAAAAAATAATAGACAGCGGCGAAATGCCTCCAAAATTTCTTGGTGTATTCGATAAAGAAAAAATTGTTTTCATTGAATATCATCATCTTTTACCGGTTTTCAATTTGAATGATTTTAACTGGCACGAAAAACCATCGACTGTTTCTAAAAAAACCGAAAACTCTGTTGCGAAATTTTTAACTAAAGAATCGCTTTATCAATTCAATTTCAAAAAAGACGAAACCGAATTACACGAGTTTATCAAAACGAATTTTGTAGTCGGCAATGTTCCGCTTTATAAATCTCAAATCAACAAAAACAATTTTGTGACAATTTATAACAAATGGGTTG
>JAITKS010000027.1 GCA_031278315.1 Planctomycetaceae bacterium
TATGCTGGAGCATACAATTAATAAAGTGTCGTCCCTAGCGGGACTTGGATATGTTTATAGCGTTGATCCGTAAGCTAAAGCATACGGTTAATAAAGTGTCGTCCCTAGCGGGACTTAACAGATAATTAGCTCCTCCTTTTCGTGTATTTCGTGTTTAAAATTACAAAAAATTTGAAAAAAAAATATTCCACTGATATTTTACGAATAGTCTAAATACGGAAAGAGATTTTAATAAAAAACATGTTTTTTGAAGTTTTCTAAAGAATTATACATATTACAACCGATACATTCGATACAAGTGTCATTATTCGCATAATATGACAAATAAGATCAAAAATGTATAAATCGTACTATTAACTCCTGTTGAAATTCAATTGTACAAATTCGTTACTCATGTTCATTAAAAATCCGGCTTTCAGATTAGGTAAGAATTAACTCAAACAGAAAATTCAAGTAAGATTAGTTTAAAAATTTCAAAAAAAATAAATAAATCAAATAACTGATAAAAATAAGAATGATTATCATATCAAACTTGTCTTATTTATTTTCCGTTGGTAATACAAAGTCGTCAAGTTGATTTAAGAATCAAAAATGCCCCAATTAAACTCGAAATTGTGGTTTATCTATTTTGTCCTTTACTTAATTATCGTATTGGTCTGCGATAACTTTGCTGACTTAAATAATCTAAACGCACAAACAATAAACTCTACAATACAAAACAACAAAATATTAAATAAACCCGAACAACATGAATCTCCAAATCAACCAAAACAACCAAATCAACCAGAGCAACTCGATCCATCAAAAGATCAATCAAAACAACAAATTCAAACTCAATCTAACAAAAATGATGCTAAAGCAAATCAATTGTTTCTCGAAGGTGCTAATAATGAACGGCAAGGTAAATTCACAGAATCAATGAAATTGTACGGCGAAAGTTTGAATATCGCACAAGAATCAACACTACGATTTATGATTCTACACCGCATGGCTGTACTAAACGCTAAATTAAAAAAATTCTCTGAAAGTGAACACTGCTTTCGTATGGCTCTGCCCGATAGTAACGCCAATCCCGCCTTCCTCTGCGACTTCGCTAAACTATACATCGACCAAAATAAACTCAACGATGCCGAAACTATTCTCAAAAATACAATATTAGCCGCACCAAATGATCGGCGGGCATTGTTCAATCTCGGTCAAGTTATTGCACAACAATCTGATCGGCAGACCGAAGGTTTAAGATACCTGAAATTAGCATTAGGAGATAAACTCGCATACAAAGAACTCGCAAAAATTTATCGAAAACTCGGAAGCGAAAATCAAGCACAATTCGCCGAACAACAAGCTCTGCTCGCAATCAACGAAAATCCAAAACAAAACACCGAAAATCAAACCGTAACGCCTACCGCTCTCATCGAAAAAATAAAACAAGAACTAATGATACTCGAAGCAAAAGAAATCGCAGCCGTACAAGATAAAATATTAACCGACACCGAAAGACAACTACTAACAAACCCGCCGGCAATAACTACAAAACAAATTGATATTCAACCCAACAAAGATATTGCAACATCAAATCCAGCCGATATTTCCGCAGCTAAAACGTCAGAAGTAAATTCCGAAATTTCAATAACACTACCAATTTTTCCGCCCAATAATTCATCTCCAACTAACAGTTCACCTACCAGTTTAACTGACACTTTAACTACTGCCGCACCGCCTGATAACTCATCTAATTCATCAGCTAATTCATCGGCTAATTTATCGACGGATTCATCGACGGATTCATCGGCTAATTTATCGGCTAATTTATTGCCCGATCCAGCTCAAGAAAATATTTCGCAAAAGTTAAAAAAAATTCCAGACGTAATAGAAAAATTTGATACTAATAACGAACTCCTTGATAAAAAAAATCGAGAATTAAGATCAATAAATTTCGGCGAAACAAATAACGTTACAAAAAATTCATCGTCGTTTTCAGCATCATCGCAAATCAGATTGATTCCGTTTCCGCAAAAAAATCTCAACGCCGCTTCCAATTCGAATATCGTGAATTTGGCAAATCCAAAAGATAAAAGAATCCCGCAAGTCAATTTGTCATTCGATCCGGAAAGCATATTACAAGAAAATTCCAACAAAACAACAATTTCCGTAACAAAAACAATTGAAAAACAACCAAGTATAAAAATACGCGAAATCGAAAATCAAACAAACAACAGACAAATCTACCAAAACAAAACAACCGAACATTTACAACAAAATAAATTAAGAAAAAATAATTTCATTCCAGACTCGAAAAATACTATTCCTCAAAACATAAATGTAACAAGAAATCAGTACGCCCATAAATCAAACGTATCACAACCAGATTATAGATCGCAACCAGATTACAGATCGCAACCCGATTACAGAACGCAAACAGATTACAGAACGCAACCCAATTACAGGACTCAACCCGATTATAGAACGCAAACAGATTACAGGACTCAACCCAATTACAGGACTCAACCCGATTACAGATCAAATAACGTTGCAAATAATATGTTGTATTATCCGGCAGAAAATAATAATGAACCGAATATGATCCTGCCTAAACTGCAACTCGTAGAAAATAAAAAAGTTAATAGTAAACCTAAATCAGACGCTGAATCGTTTCTCGCTTTTCGTCTAGTAACAGATTCAAGACCGCAACCGAGTTCTCAACAATTTCCGCAAAATTCTATTCCAACAACTGAATTTCCATTCACACAAACTCCAGAACAAGACACGGCTTCACTCCCAATTGAAACTAAACCGATATTGGCAATTCGACCAATCGAAACAGAAAATATAGAATCCGCAAATATTGAATCTGCCAATATTGAATCAAACGATGCAAAAGATAAAAATAAAGATAATGTTCAATCTGACACGTCCGAAATTGTTTCGCATAGTACAAAAATAGAAGATGAAAAAGTCACGAAATCGCCGCAGTTGCAGTTAGATGATTTTCCCGCTCAAATTAATGTAACAGAAAATCACGTAAAAATTGATACTCAAATTATCAAAAACGAAATAGCTAAATCCGAAACCGAAATTGATAAACAAATCGAAATTTCAGATCAATCTAAAACTGAAAATAAAATCACAATTGAAAATATCACCAATATCGATTTGGATATAATTAAATTACCAACAAGTCCGTCAAACGAATTGCCGAACAATAACATTACAAAAATTACACCCAAAAATGAACCGGCAGTAATCGCTCTTTTAGACAGCGAAAACAAAAAAAATCAACAAAGTAAACAAGAATTGACTCCAAGATTAACACCAAAAATGACTCCAAGATTGACTCCAAAAATGACACAAATTATTACAGACGACGTTCAGACAAATACTACAATCAATAATACTTTAGATAATGTTTTAGATAAAAATAATTTCACTGATAAATCGCTAGTTACAATGTCGAAAACGTCAATTGACAAACCTGATTCAGAATTAGCTCAAGAAAAAATTCAAACAATAGACGAAACCGATAACACAAAAAATATAACACTGAAAAAACTGCCGAACGATAAATTAATTTCAGAAAAAATTAATGAAACACCTAAAAATGAATCTATCGAAATTAATCAAACCGAATCGTTAGCAAATTCTCAAACACTTGAAATTTTCCATTTACCTGAAACGAAACCATACGTGCTTTGGACAGAACCGTCTATTTCTATTTCGACTCCAAAAGATAAAAACAAAATTATAGAAAACAAAGTTACAGAAAACAAAGTTACAGAAAATAAAGTTACAGAAAATAAAATTCAGATAAAAGAAAATATCGATGGCGTACAAGCCGAATCTAAAATTGAGTCTGAAATCAACAATAATATTAAACCGGAAATCAAGCCGGAAATTAAACCGGAAATTGTACAAAATAAAATTCCTGTTACTGATTCGTCAAAAGAATTTAACAAAAATAATTCTGAATCAACAGAACCGGAAGGAACAAAAGAGACGAAAGAATCAACGGAATCGAAAGGCTCGGATGTAATAATCACGAAACGTTTACCAACGGCATTACCGATAATTCCCAATTCTACACCTGATACAGAGACGGGAAAAAAAGCAAAACGAATAGTTTCGCTGCCGGATAATGTAACAGAAAATCATGTCAAAATTGATACTCGAATTATCAAAGAAGAAATAACTAAATCTGAAACTAAAACTGATAAGCAACTTAACATTCCAGATAAACCTGAATTTGAAAATAAAACCGCAATTGAAAATTTCACCAACATTGATTTGAGTATAATTAAATTACCAACAAGTCTGCCCAAAGAATCGCCAAATAATACAAATAATAATTTCACAAAAATTACACCGCGAAATGAACCTATCGAACATAGTCAAAACGAGCCGCTTGTAAATTCTGAAAGACGTGAAATTTTTCATTTACCTGAAACGAAATCATACGTGCATTGGACGGAGCCGTCTATTACAATTCCGAAAAATGAAAATAAAATTACAGAAAATCAAGTTCAGTTAAAAGAAAATAACGATAGCGTACAAATTGAATCTAATATTAATATTGGGTCTGAAAACAACAATAATATTAGGCCGGAGATTAAGCCGGAGGTTGTGCTGAATAAAATTCCTGTTATTGATTCGTCTCAAAAATACAACAAAAATTATTCTGAATCGACAACATCGGAAGGATTGGATATAATGACTCCGAGGCGTTTACCAACGGCATTATCGAGCGTTCCCAATTCTGCGGTTGATACGGATACTAGAATAGAAACAAGACGAACATTTTCGCAATCTGATCCGGTCAACTCGAAATTTCAATCACCTGTACCGCTACAAAATTCGCCTCAAGTTACGACGTCTGCACGAGAACAATTTTCGAACAACGGTTTTGAAAATTATTCAGATATAAATTTCGACGAAACATTACGAAATAAAATTAACTCGCTTGAAGTTGATGATGAAAAACCGATGGATGATGTCGGTGTTTCTAGTACAAGAAAGTTTCGTCGAAATCAGAAAAATCCGTACTATAAATATTAGTAGTAAAATTTTTGTAACGAAAAAGCGTTTTGATGATTTTTTTTCATTTTTGCCGTGAGAACTGTTGCGCTGTTTTATGAGTAACTTGAAATGAAATTAATGTAATTTATGTAAAGTAATTGTTAATGAGTTGGAGATGAAAGCATTTTTATTGAATATTCTTTATATTTTTATTTTGGTGTTCTATTCACCGATGTTGATTTATTCAGCGATATATTACGGCAAGTACCGATCAGGATTTAAGGAAAAATTTTTCGGTCGTATAATCAAGCGTTATAAGGTAGTTAAGAACGACGGCAACAAAGAATATGTTGTGTGGTTTCATGCGGTCAGTGTTGGCGAGACAAGATTATTACGTCCGCTTCTGCAATTGATAAGTGAGCGTTTTCCGAATTGGCGTTGTGTCATTTCGACGACATCACGAACAGGAATGGAAGTCGCTTTAGACAATTATGGTCAAAATTGGAAAGTATTTTATTGTCCGTTAGATTTCAGTTGGAGTGTAGAAAAGGCGATGTGCCGTTTGAAACCGGATTTATTGGTTTTAACCGAACAAGAATTTTGGCCTAATTTGATTGATGCAGCAAAACGGCATAATGTGAAGTTAGCAGTAATCAATGGACGTTTTAGTGAACCGGGTTATAAACGGAATTTATGGATACGGCCTTTTATTGCGTCGATGTTGCGGAAATTAGATGTAATCGCAGTACAAAGTGAAACGTATGCAGGTTGGTTTCATCGTTTGGGTGCTTCGACAGAGACAATTCATATTACAGGTTCAATGAAATTTGATGGTGTGAATTTTGATCGAAACAATGCCGAAACTGTACGATTACGTAAACTCGCCGGAATTTCGCAAGATGATATCGTATTTGTTGCAGGCAGTACGCAGCCGCCGGAAGAGTTGTTTGCAATTGAATGTTATAACAATTTGAAATTCGATTTTCCTAATCTGCGGTTGATAATTGTACCAAGACATGATAAACGTTTTAATGAAGTTGCGAAATTATTGGAATCAATGTCAATATTTTGGGAAAGACGAAGTTTATTATCGGAATCAGATAAAAGTAATTCTGATACTGATAATAATGCTGAAGAATCTAATGATAAAATAAACGGTGTTGGTGTTAGTATAAATAAATCTGTTCGGCCGCGAGTATTATTAGTTGATAAAATCGGCGAGCTTGGTGCATGGTGGGGAACCGCCGCAATTGCATTTGTAGGCGGAAGTATCAGCAAACGAGGCGGACAAAATATGATCGAACCGGCAGCTTACGGCACCGCCGTATGTTTTGGTCCGAATACAAAAAATTTCCGTGACATCGTAGATTTATTATTGAGAACAAACAGCGCAAAAGTAATACACGATAAAAGAGAATTAGAATTTTTCATACGAAAATGTCTAGAATCGAATCAATTTACAAATGAACTTGGTAACAATGCAAAAAAATTAGTAAAAGAACAACAAGGCGCAACAGAAAGAACATTAACGCTCTTAAAAAATCTTCTGGAAAAAAATGAGTAAACATAATCATTCGTAATATAGCTTGAAAAATTAAATTGTGTATTTCGTATTGAAAAAATATTTATTGTGCTATGAATTGCTGTTAAATATCGAAAATTAAAGTGAGAGCGGTATATTTAACTTTAAGTTTATTTTTGTAACAAAAATGCAAATATTTCATGATTTCGAATCTGTTCCGGCGGCGTTTTACAATGGTGCGGTTTCAATTGGTAAATTTGATGGTGTTCATTGCGGTCATGCTCTCATTTTCAGGCATCTTAAAAGTCATGCGGATAAATTATCTGCACCGTCGATTGTTGTAACATTCTGGCCGCATCCTATAGCGATATTACGTGCAGATTCGCAAAATATCCGGCCGATTCAAACTCTTTCGCGTAAAATTGAGCTTATAAAGAATTTTAATGTTGATGCAATTATCATAATTGAACCTGACAAAAAATTCTTATTGCAGAGTGCTGAAACATTTTTTTTCAATACCATAATTGGACAATTACGATCCCAGATTATTGTCTGTGGAAAAAATTTTACTTTCGGACATGCACGAACTGGAACAGTTGAATCGATGATACATTATGGAAAGTCAACTAAAACGAATATTGATATTGTTAATTCTGTTCAGATCAATGGTATGACAATATCGAGTAGTTTTATACGTAAACTTTTGCAAGAGGGCAAAGTAAGTGAAGCCGACAAATTTTTAGGTTTACCATACAGAATGAGCGGAATAGTTGTTAAGGGTGATGCACGCGGAAGATTATTAGGTTTCCCGACTGCTAATATTGAACGAATCGAAACGATTATTCCGCAACATGGAGTTTATGCAACTATTGCAACTGTAGAGGGCAAACAATTCGTTTCAACTACGAGTATTGGAACGAGTCCAACGTTTAATCAGCATATTCAGAGAGTGGAAGTTTTTATACATAATTTCGACGGAGACCTTTACGGTAAAGAATTAAATATCGACCTAATCTCTGAAATCCGAAACATAGAACAATTCAGCTCTAAAGATGAACTAATAAACCAAATGAAAAAAGACATAAAACAAAGCGAAATTTTTTCAACAAAATATCTCAATTTGAAAACAGTTTAAAAAGAACAAACGAAAATTTCTATGGAGAAAAACCTCACCTTATTATTTCATTAAAACAAATGTAATATATACTCATTTTGTACTTTAAAATTCGGTATTATTTTTTGTAACGAAAAAGGCGACCGTTCACGTATAAAACTAGAATCGCCCTGAAAAGACAGCAGTATAGTGGTTAGTGGTTAGTGGTTAGTTCGCATGCGGAGCTTAGTACCGATTATAAGTTCGAATCGCTAATCACTATTATTGAGCAAATATCCGATCGCCCTTTCAGGGCTTCGGGGAGGGGGGGAATTGTTACCCGCCCCGAGTGGGGCGTGTTATAATCCTGTTGCCCTTTCAGGACGATTTTAGTTTAAAACGAATACCGAAATTTAAAGTGTGAAAAGTATATCAGTGGAATATTTTTTTTATTAACCACAGAGAACACAGAGAAATCAGATTTTGTAATTTTAGATTTTAAATTTAAGTGAATGAATTACTAAAAAATATTTTAGCCGGCGGGAACGCAGGCGTCCCGCCTGCATCTTTTTTGTACAAAAAACTCCTAAAGATGCGGTCGAGACGACCGCGATCCCGGCAACAATAAATTATTACACTGATATATTACATTCGTTTTTTATTTTTTTAATTGAAAATATTGTCAATAAACGTTGCAATATTTTTTAATAAATACAACTTGTTTTTGAGTCAAAAAATT
>JAITKS010000030.1 GCA_031278315.1 Planctomycetaceae bacterium
TCTCATTAATCTTCTCCTCTTTATTCTCATTCTTCTTATCATCCGTTGAATTGAATGATGATGTTTTGTTGTTATCTCTCATGTGAAATTAATATGTAAAGTTGATTGTTTATAAGAAAGTAATATTTAAAAATACACTGGTAATATATCGATAAAATTTCCCAAGGGTTTTGGGTTAATTTTTAACCAATCTTATTATCTTATTAACAACAAATCATTTTTATAATATATCGGCGGATTTTTTTTCGTAACTATCTATTTCGCGGCTGGTCTATTTTGACATTTTTGTTTTATTTTTTTAACATGAAACGCATGAAATTACATGAAAAACGCGAAAGTTTTTTTCGTTATTTCGTATTATTTCGTGATTTCAAAAAAACAAAAATTCTACTGATATATTACAAAAAGCTATTTGGAATTATTACTATTCAGGTTTTATCTTGAACAGTAATTGATATTTTTTGTCGGTCTATGCGGTAGAATCCGATTTTTTCTAATGCGCGATAGACTTCTTCTAATGTTTTCTCTCCAAAATTTGCGATACGTAACAATTCTGCTCGACTGCAATCTAGCAGATCGCCAACTGTACAAATTCCATGATCATCAAGACAGTTGGTAGTTCGCACTGACAGATCAATTTCAGCCATGCTTAATTCGAGTTTTTTTGCCAATTTTCTTTCTTCGGCATACGATTTGTTCAGTGGAATACGTGTTCCCATTTTTTTTACATCTCCTTTTAGGTTCTAAATTGGTTTTAATAATTGTGATATACATTTTTTGCGGTATCACTTTTACAACACCGGCAATTGATTTTGTACCGTCAACAGATAATTATCGAGACGGTTCAATTATCGGTACTACTATAATTGAGCAGAACAAATTTAAACTTTGTCTGGTCAGAATAATTGTTTTGTTATTTTCGGACTAATGTGAAATTAACTGTAATGTCATTAGTCTGTGTTCCAGCGGGAATCAATTCTTAAATTTGATACATAATCAAGATTGAGACTGCACCGAAAGCAATTATTTATTGAACGTTTGAAAATAAACCGGCAAGTATTGTGAGTTTATTTTCAGGCGTAAATTACCGAAAATGTAATATATCGTGGAATTTTGTTTTTTGGGCAGGACAAACAAGATTACAGGATAATGGTTAGTTCGCATGCGGAAGTCATCATTGGATTCTAAGTTCAAATCACCAAGCATTAAGTGATTGTTTCAAGTTTTGATTCTTTTAATTTATTATTTAAAAACTTGTCAATCCTGTAATCCTGTCGAAAAAAATCTTGTCGAAAAAAAATTCTAAAAATGCGGTTGAGACGACCGCGTTTTTGTGAGCGATAAATTATTCTACTGATATATTACCCGAAAATTATTTATTGGGATTCGGATTATCTCCGTATTCCAAGACAATTCCGGCGTGTACTGCTCCTGTGTAGCCGTTGTTACTGAGAAAAATTTTATCGATAGTCATCACGCTTACTATTCCAAGAAAAAACGCGAATACTAATAAAATCCATTGTTGAATTGTAAATCCTTTTCCTATTTGTGGATTACCTGAAGTTTTTATAGAGTTATTGGTACTACTAACTGTCATACGAAATTGTTAGATAAAAGAAAAAATTTGTTAAATTAAAAACGGAAACATAGAAAAAAAAATATCTATAGCAACCGTCGCCCAAATCACAACGGCGGAAGTTTACCAAATATTTTAAAAAATTACCAGACGTGTTTTAAATTTTTTTGAAAAAAATATAAAAAAAGTTAAATATAAATTTCAGAATTTTATTTTTGGGGTAATATAATCACACGATTTTTAAACACGAAACACGCAAAACACACGAAAAAAATATGAAATAAAAATTTTTCGTTTATTGTAATAGATCTGTGGAATAATTGTTTTATTAACCACAGAGAACACAGAGAAAGAGGATTTTAGATTTTAAATTTAATATTTTGTGACAAACAATATACCATTCTTACTTCATAATTCGTCTTGACGTGTATTTTATGAATTGTTATTATTTGCGAGTTGTTTTTAATTCGTCAACAATAATTTAATTAAGAATTACCGTCTCACCAAAAAAGCAAATTCGGAAACTTTAAAAGCAGTATTACAAGAAATCGCGGTCATCGTTTTTCAGATCGTATTCGTGTAGTGATTGCGCTTGCTAGCGGATATTTTGAATATTGTCGAAAGAATTTGGAAATTTTTCAAAAAGAAAATTCTGTACAATAAATATTATGAAAAGTTCGCACAATTTTCAGACGCATGTTTAGACTTCTTTAAAAATATAAAGAAGTACAAGGATGAATTACAAACTCTACTCACCGAAAAATTCCGCATCGCAAAAAAAATTACCAAATTTTAAAGTAGAAAGAGTATATTACCAATAATTTAGGAGAGATAATTATGAAATGTAATCTAAAAATTTTTTTATTTTTTGCGGTTATATTATTTATCAGCGTTAAAAATATAACATTATCGCAGGAATCTACTTTTACTTCTTTAGATTTTGAACAATACATGAAAACATTAAATGAGATATTGTCCAAGAATAAACAGCAGATTCCGAAAGAACTTATTCCGTTAATAACAATAACTTCGGATAGTACTATTTATCGCAATAACTTTAGCAGCGACTCGCAAATCTTTGTAGATATTCAAAGAAGAATGCAAAAAAGTCTTACCGGCGAATTGGTTCCTGATATTTCATTTATAGCAAATAATACAAAATTATATAAATTGAATTATAAGCTAAAACAAAAAAATTTACGGAAGCCTAAAGAAGTAGAGATTATTGATATCATAATTGATACGGCGTTTACTCTTTTTAAGTTTAAGAGTAACAAAATTCTTGTCGTGTGTAATGCTCGAGACGAAGGTGCCAGTACGATGATTTATATTAAAAATGACATATTACCAGTCGGTAATACATTAAAAACAGAAGATTTTTTATCGAAAAAAATTATTGATCTATGTAATATTGAAAGACAAAAAAAAATGATAATTCAGTCTGATATTGATTTGTTTAGAACAGCCTATTCAGATAATAGCGGATTGCCTAAAATTTTTATGAGCAATGATAATTTTTTACTTGTCAGTCCGCAATTTTTACCAGAAGAATTATTTCCAGCTCTATTCGTTAGAACGGATCGATGGTTTACTATTATTAATATAATTGATACCAAGACACAAGAGACTAAATTAGAGAATCAAAAAATTAATCAAATAATACAAGAACGTAAAGATTTGTGTAAGTCTTCTGTTTTGACGGAATCAGGTCGAGCTAATTTAATTTCGTTGATTGGTTCTGATCAAAGAAAAGCTGAATTTCGCGGCGATACTTATCGTTACAATAATTATCGCGAACTACCTTACACGGCATTGAATGAATACTATAATAACCTTAACTTCAATAAAAGAAGTAAACTTGGTTTTACTCCGATTCGGATTCTGGTAATATCCGCGCCGATAGAAAATGATGCTTTACGAAAACTTTTACAATCGACAGATATTGAAGTAAAACGATACGGATTAGAACTTATTTATGTTGTAAATGCTAAAAGTCTTTTACCCGATTTATTAAAACATGCAACCGATAAAGAGCAAGTTATTGCACCTTCGTCTGGAATTACTTTGCCTCCGACTGATCCAAATTTTAATCGGCGTGAGTACCATTTTACGCTTTATGGTCTTCTAGGTAAATTTGGAAATCAGCGAACAATTAAATCGCTTGAACAACTTCGTCAGTCAGATAAAATTTCAGCCGAAGCTAAAGAAGATGCGGATTTGGCAATAGAACTCATCAAGAAAAATCTTGACGAAGAAAAACGTTCAAAACAATCGTGGCTTGATTGGCGGCGTGAACTCCGCGAAAAGAAAGTTGTAATGATAGGCGGCGAAAGTATGGATTTCGACAAACCTGATCCTGAACCGATTTCGCCGGAGGGATTTAGAAAATGGGAAACATCTGAAGGATTATTCAAGACAACAGCAAAATTTGTCGGCTTGAAAGAGATCAAAGATAAAGCCGG
>JAITKS010000036.1 GCA_031278315.1 Planctomycetaceae bacterium
TTTTTTGACAGGATTACAAGATTACAAGATTGACAGGATTTTAAATAATAAATTAAAAGAATCGTGTAATATATACTTTTCACACACTTTTAATTTCGGTTTGAGCTGGTTTATTTTGATGTTGCCGATATTGCTGCTAACTTTCCGGTTGCTAGTGCAAAGTGAATATTATAGCCGCCGCAATTACCATCAATATCTAAAATTTCACCTGCGAAAAATAAATTCGGCACAATCCGTGATTCCATTGTGCGGCGATTTACCTCGTCGATTGCAACGCCGCCTGCCGTTGACATTGCCTCGTTCCAGTTACCTATCTGCTCGACAATGAATGATAATGATACTAACTGTTTTCTTATTTCACGTGATATTTCTGCTGCCGGCAAATCAAACGGAACTTCAAGTTGACACAATAATTGCATCACAAATCGTGAAGGTACACCGGAATCTGATAAAACATTTTTCAATATTTTTTTGCCTCTGAAAATTTCGGATTCTAACTTGGGATCAATAATTGGAATTCGAATTTCGTCATTTGGTTCAACATATCTGCTCAGGTTGAGTATTCCTGGACCTGACAATCCGCGATGAGTTAATAAAACGTCTCCTATTCCATGATGAATTCTTTTTTCGTTACGATAAATTTCAATTTTAACTTGTCGAAAAGAAATACCTGCGGAATTAGCAAATCTAAAATTCTTTATGATAATTGGAGCTAATGCAGGTTTTGGCTGAATAATTGTATGTCCTAATGATTTTGCAAATTTATATCCGTCACCATTTGAGCCGGTTGATGGATACGAACAACCGCCTGTAGCAAGTAACAACTTTGATGCTGTAAATGCTGATGATTCAGTTTCAATCACAAAACCTTGTGTATTTTTCGTTACATTTATTACTGTTGTATTGGTTATAATTTTTTCTTTTATTGATTTAGTGAGAACCTCGCGGACATCGTAACTTCGCATTGATTGCGGAAAAATTTTGCCGTCTTCGCGGTGATATATTTGTATGCCTTGCTTGATAAAAAAATTTGTTACGGCGATATTATCAAACGCAAACAATGCTGGTTTAACAAAATGCGATTTTTTGTTATCGCCGTAATTATTTAAGAAATCTGACATTTTACCGCCGTGAGTAATATTACATTGACCTGAACCGGATAATAATAATTTTTTACCTGTTTCATTATTTCGTTCAATGACGCAGATTTTGTTACCGCCAAAAACGGCAGCGCAAAGTCCAGCAACCCCGCCGCCGATAATCGCAAATTCAAAATGATTCATATTAATAACACATATTAGAATAATTCTAATATATCAGTGGAATATTTTTTTTGACAGGATAAACAGGATTACAGGATAGCGGTTAGTGGTTAGTTCGCATGCGGAGATTATCACGGATTATAAGTTCAAATCACTAACAACTAATTGATGATTTCATGTTTTGATTCTTTTAATTTATCATTTAAAAATCCTGTCAATCCTGTCAAAAAAACACCTAAAGATGCGGTCGAGACAACCGCGTTCCCGTGAACAATAAATTATTTCACTGACATATTACGATAGTTTTTACTATTTTATCTGATTTGTTTGAGTATTGTTTTAATTCTGTCTTTAATGATTTTGCGGATTATTTGTTTCATTTCTTTTTTGAATTGTGAAAAATCTTTTATTTATTGTTTCAAAATTTGACTGTTGGTTTGAGTAATCTATATTGAATTGTTATTTAAACTGCTTTGTTTACGCTTGAATTATTGGTTTATATCTCTCTGTTTTTTTCAATTAAGTTTGAAGGCAGAATTTAGTGAAATATGCATCTATGTATCCGAAGTATCCGAAATTCGTAGTATTATGAGTTGTGTGTATTTTTTTTGTCTTTTGTGATTGTTTGATAATTTCGCTTGTTAAGAATTATTTTTATTTTTAGCGGGCATGAATTTATTGTGTTGTCTTGGATTGCCGTAGTCAAGGATTCGAGGCGGTACAATTTTATTAAAATTTGATTGAAATGGATCGTGCAAGTGTAATAGGTTTTGTATTTGGATCGTTAGTGATCACACTTTCGGTAATGGTCAACGGTGCCAATAGAATTTTTATGTTTTATGACACAGCGTCTGTGTTGATCGTTTGCGGAGGTGCTTCAGCGTCAATGCTTATTTCTTATCCGTTTTCGGATTTGCTGGTGCTGGGTACTTGTTTTAAGAAAACTATATTCAACCATAAAGAAGACCCAATGGAAGCAATCACGTTGATTGTTTCACTTGCAGATACAGCTCGCCGCGAAGGATTACTCTCGCTTGAAAATCGTATGCAAGATATTGAAGACCCATTTATCGCAGGCGGAATTCGGATGGCAATAGACGGACTCGCCCCCGAAATTGTTGAAGCGGTAATGAATACCGAAATCGATGCCGTTAATGCAAGACATCTTTATAATCGTTCTCTTGTTGCGAATTTTGGAAAATATGCACCAGCATTCGGAATGATTGGAACGTTAATCGGACTCGTACTTATGATGGCTGATTTCGATCCTGAATCTATTGGTAAGGCGATGGCGGTATGTTTGTTGACGACTTTGTACGGTTCGATTTTGTCAAATTTATATTTTCTGCCGATGGCGGACAAACTCGGATTCTTGAACGATTTTGAAATACGCACGAAGGAAATCGCAGTCAAAGGTATTGTTTCAATTCAAGCCGGTGAAAATCCGCGTGTCATAAAACAAAAACTAATGACATACGTACCGCCGACACAAAGACCAGAAGAAGATGAAGACAATATTTAATGTGTTGTTAAACAAATATAAATAATCGAGCAATTGACAATCCATTATTCAGACTATTTAATAAGAAACACGTTAATAAGAACACGACGTATCGTAATATAAATTTCGGCAGAATAAAGCAGCTGTAGGCGAATCAAATCGAAAATTCAAGTGAGAGCAGTTTATAAATACTGACCTGAAAACAGAAATCAAAATTTAATCATTTAATTATTTAATCATTTAACCATTAGTTGGAGGTAATCATGGCTCGTCCTAAACCGCAAGAGGAAGGTGTTCCTTTATGGATAGTATCTTTTGGCGATATGATGTCGTTGTTGTTGACATTTTTTATATTGCTTTTTTCTATGAGTACACTTGAAATACCTAAAATTGCAGCGGCGATAGATTCATTGAATACAGGTTTTGGTTATCATGGCGAGGGGCAGGCGACTAAATTTGAAGTAATCAAAAGACGTGTTGAAAATATGACCAAAAAACAGGGTGACCGCCGGCCTGTAACTCCGGCGATAAAACCGCCGATTGCGGCTGACCCTGGTGATAAAATTCGTATTAAGTTTCCGAATGTGATTCAAGATACGACTCTTGGTTATTTTATATGGTTTGAGTTTAACAGCGATGAATTGACGGAGCAGGCGAAATTAAATTTGGGTCATGTTAAAGATGAATTTAGCGGTTCAAATTATGTTATTATAATCAAGGGTCATGCGGGGGCGAGTGAAAATCAAACTTATCGTACTGCTTTTGCGCTTGCGTTTACGCGGGCGAATAATGTAAGAAATTATTTAGTATCGCTAGGATTACCGGAAGAGAGACTGCAAATTACTGTTGTCGGAAGTTTTGATCCAATAGATCGAACTATACTTCCGTTTGAACTTGATCCGCGAATGGCGAATTCAGTTGTACAAATTGTTCCAACAACCGAAGAACGGCGAAAAATTCCAGGTACAACAGAGTAATAAAACAAATTGTAATATATCAATTACACTTTAAAATTCGTTTTTTATTTTTTTTAATTTAAAATATTGTCAATAAACGTTGCAATATTTTTTAATAAATACAATTTGTTTTTGAGTTAAAAACGAATACCGAAATTTAAAGTGTAATGAGTATATAAATTAATTAGGAGAAAATAAAGTAAAGATGCAAAGTTATGTTCTTAGTGTTATGTCGGCAGATCACCCTGGTATAGTTGCTGCGGTGAGTGATGCTCTTGATCGGCTTGGAGGTAATATTCAGGCGTGCAGTCAGACTGTGCTTAATGGTTATTTCACGTTGATTACAATATTCGAAATGCAAGATTCAATTGAACCGTCTGAAATTAATGAAATTCTGCGTAAATCTAAAGGAATTGATGACGATTATCAACTTGTAGTTCGCAAAGCTGTTCCGCAAGTTTCAATTCAAAAAGAACAACAAACAGACCCCTTCATTATCACCGCATTCGGTAAAGACCGACCCGGCATAATTCGTGATTTCACACAATATCTCTCCGGACGTGATATAAATATCGCCGACTTATTTGGTGAACAAACTGATAATGAATTTCATCTAGTCGGTCAACTAGAAATTCCTGACGATGTCGATATTAGATTGTTACAAGATGATCTTGAAGAAATAGGCAGAGAACGAGATTTCACCGTAAGACTGCAACACAAAGATATATTTACAGCAACAAATCAATTAAGATTCGGATAACCTTTGTAACTATTCTGTTGATGTCCCGAAACAAACGTTACGATACGTATCATACTATTCATACTATAAATTTCGGCGATAAAATTGCATATTCAGTAAAATTTGTTTGCAGATAAATAAACAAACAAAAGCAAGCTCAAACCGAATAATTCAAATGAGATAGTTTATTAAATTGCCTGCCGTAATATGTATGAACACACGTATCATAAACTGTAAATTCAAGTTAGCACTGTTTAAAATAACACTTTCAGTATATGGAATTGACAAGATTAATAAAACAGAGATAATTAAACCTCTTTTGTTTGGACATCTCGTTGATAAATGAACTTGTTGATGGAATTTAATTGCTCTTGCTTGAATTTTTGGTTTTTTTAACTGTTTATTTAAGTCGGCTTTTAACGAAATGAATACACCCAGTACCGCCGAAATTTATAGTACGATACGTATTTTATTTTACGTATCTTTAGATCGATTTATTCCAAAGTGTTTTTTGTTACAATAAGATTAAAAATTTAATCAAAACATCTTAAAAAAATTTTTTCAATGGACTTAACTCCACGTCAAATTGTTGTAGAACTCGATAAATACATAGTTGGTCAAAATGAAGCTAAACGTTCAGTTGCAGTTGCAATTCGTAATCGTTGGCGTCGGCAGCGTGTCGAAAAATCAATGCGGCGCGAAATTTCGCCTAAAAATATAATGATGATAGGACCAACCGGCGTCGGTAAAACAGAAATAGCACGCCGCTTGGCAACTCTAACAGGTGCTCCGTTTATCAAAGTGGAAGCCACAAAATATACTGAAGTCGGATATTACGGCCGCGACGTCGAAAGCATGGTTCGAGAACTCGTTGAGAATGCTCTCGCAATCGTACGCTCTTCTGAACGCGAAAAAGTACGGGCTGATGCAGTTAATCGAGCTAACGAACAACTCGTTGATCTACTCTTACCGCCCGCAAATTTCAAAGATGAATCAAATGATGATTCAGATTCGCCGTCCGATAAGAAAGGAACAAAAACTGTTCGCCATGAACGTAATCGTAAAAAAATCCGTAAAATGCTGGAAGACGGGTTAATGGAAGACCGATTAGTAAGTATCGTTTCTGAAACTAAAGCTGTTCCAATGGTAATGAGTAATCTGCCGGGAATGGATTCAATGGAAATCGATTTTCAAGAAATGTTTGAAAGAATCGCACCAAAAAGCCGGACGAAACGCGAATTGACCGTAAAAGATGCACGCGAATTCTTAATAGAACAAGAATGCGACCAGCTAATAAATAAAGATAAAGTTCAAACAGTAGCTGTAGAATTAGCTGAAAATCTCGGAATAATCTTTATCGACGAAATTGACAAAATAGTAGCAAGCGAAAGACAACACGGAGCAGATGTTTCCAGACAAGGCGTACAACGAGATTTGCTGCCTATCGTTGAAGGTACAACAATACAGACAAAATATGGATATATCAAAACTGATCATATTCTTTTTATCGCAGCAGGCGCTTTCCATCGCGCTAAACCAAGTGATCTCATGCCCGAACTACAAGGACGATTCCCAATCCGAGTCGAATTAAATGACTTAAAGAAAGAAGATTTCGTAAGAATTTTAACAGAACCAAATTCCGCCCTAACAAGACAATATCAAGCTTTGATGGCAACTGAAAATTTAGAACTAGTATTCGAACCGGAAAGTATAGAAATGTTGGCTGAATACGCATTCACAACAAATCAAAAAATGCAAAATATCGGCGCAAGAAGACTTTACACTATCATGGAATTACTGCTCGAAGAACTAAGCTTCGACGCCCCGGATATGCAAGGAGGTAAAATTATCATAAACGCTGAATATGTCAAAAAACGAATAGAAAAAATTAGCAAAGATGAAGATTTAAGCAAATTCATTCTTTAGACAATGCCGTAATATAACAGTGAAATTTTTCAAAGGTTTCAAATTTTTTTGAGGTTATGAATTTTAAGAATTAATCCAGCCGCTCTTTCCGGGACTGTTTTAAAATCATTATAAATTGTATTCCTCTTGCAATTAATAGAAAAGAAAACTGTTACAATTTTTAGTTGAATATCTTATATTCTAAATAGAGACACAAGAAATTGTGTCTCTATTTTGGTTATTGTCCGGGTTTTAACATACCGGAAATATTTCACTGAAATATTTCACTGAAATCTACGTTTTGATATTTTAGCCGTAACCGATTTTTTTAATTTCTTTTTCGCTCATGCCGTGATAATGTCCGAGTTCGTGTAGGATTGTGATTCTTATTTGCCGCCGTAATTCTTTTTGTGAAAATTCTCCATTCTTGTTGACCGCAAGAGCAAATATTCCGTAACGAAAAATTGTTATTGTGGTCGGTAAATGAGGCTGAGCGTGTAACTGTTCTCCAATCGGAACACCGGAAAAATAACCGCAAAGGTCATCAATATACTTGATTTTCTTTGCTCTTCTTATTTCTTTCGACGGATAATCCTCAACATGTAACGGAATTTCTTCAAGCATTTGTGTGACCGATTTAGGCAGCTTGTTGAGTACATGTTCGACTTGTTTATCAAAATAATTACGTTTTCTTTGATTCATTTATTTAATGTTTTAAACTGTTAGTTCTTTAAATTTTGGTTCGAGACTTTTTTTAATTCAGTCTTTTTAATGAATAAATTTTACAACAGCGGAATTATTGTACGAGTTGTATGCAGTTTCTAAATTATACCGCTCACATTAAAATCGAGTTGAAACATAATCTGTTAAAATCTCTCTTGACACGATTAAATGATTTTCATAATATACTTCACGCGATTAAAAATTCTTTTTTGTTACAAAAAATATTCCATTGAATCGTTACCTAATATTTACCTTTTTGAATTGTTGCCGTGAATTTTACTTAAATTTTTGTAATTTTACGGATTAATCAAACCAACCCTGAAATGCTGATCGGATTATCGGCACATAACATAATCAACGTAATTGAAAGGAACAATAATTGTTGTTCATAATCAACGGTTTTATTTACTATTATTACATTCATTTATATTTTAACTTAAACTTATAATTCATAAATGCAAGAAACTATTTTTGATTTTCTTGATCAACTCGCACAAATTCAGGAGTTGACAATTTCCGTTTTGCAAGAAAAACAAGCATTGCTTGTCAACGCCGAGCGGTCGGTTCTTGATGCAATTGCGGTTAAAGAAAAAAATTTGATCGTTCAATTGAAAGACATACAAAACAAACGTCAGGCGATTTTACGCCGCGCCGAAAAAAACGGTACTAAAGCCGATTCAATTACGGCTCTTTGCCAAAAGTTATTTCCTGCCGATTTGATATTACGAAAACAAATTGATGCCGCAAAAAACCGCAGCCGTCAAATTCATTTTATCGCATTGTCGAATTGGACAATGACACAACGTTCAATTACACATATCAATCAGATTATTGAATTGATCGAAACTCGCGGACTTGGAAAAACAACTTATCAAAACACAACAATCAAATCAGATAATCAAAACGGCGGAAGCGGAATTATTGATCGTGTTGCATGACAAATTTTCAATTGCTCTCGTTTGAATTTTCGGTTCGAGCCGTTTAATTATCAATCGGAAATCAGACTTTTAATGATTTAATGAATAGTCTGTATCGCCGAATTTCATTGTGCGGTACGTATAATTACGTATTTCGCATTTAACCTAATTTAGTCAAGAATATTTTAACCTGTTCACGCTTTTAATTTGGTAACGGCTTGCCGCAAGATTGCCTATCAACAAACAAGATTTTCAATTTCTCTCACACAAATTTTCGGTTCGAATCGCCGAATTGCATTTTACGAGTTGTATAATGAATTGTCTTGGATTGTTTAATTTTCAAGGGTGAACGATATATGTTTTGATATAGTTTTATGTATGTACCGATTCAAAACTTGATATGTATTTCGATTGACGGCTTGCACAATGGTATGATTGGAACTTACGGCAACAACTGGATTCAAACGCCGGCATTTGACTTTTTAGCTTTTCAATCAGCGGTGTTTGACAGATATTATGCTGCTTCGATTAATCTTGTTGACAATTTTAAATTGCTCTGGAAAAATTCGTGGCTTGAACAATTTTCTAATAGCGGCGGCGATACAATTCTTGTAACCGACGATAGTGATATTTTTAATCATGCCGATGCTTCTTTTTCGCGAAAGTACATGATAGAAACGTCCGAAAATAGAATTGCGGATTCAGCAGACGCAACAAATTTTTTCAGAATTTTTGCAACGATAATTGATCTTGCGTTAGAGCAGGTTACGAATCGTTTTGAACGGCGTTTTTGTATTTGGGCGCATATTCGGGGTTTTCGGGGCATTTGGGATTTTCCGTTAGAATATCGCGAACTGCATCGAGACGAAGAAGACCCTTTGCCGTATAGCGGTTTTGTTCCGCCGATATTTGATAACTTTGATCCGGATGAGTTGCAATCGGTGATGGAATCGTATAGCGGCGGGATATCGTTATTGGATGATTCGTTAGCGGGTTTGTTGGAATCGATAGACAGCGGCGAAATCGGCAAACAAACTGCTATTACAATTTTCGGTGTTCGCGGTTTTTCGCTTGGGGAACATAGAAAAATCGGGGCGAATTATGAATTATTCAGTGAGAATGTTCAATTACCGTTAATTATTAAATTACCGGATAAAACGGGAGCTGCTGTACGTATTTCCGAGTTAGTTAATCCTGATAATATCGCAGAGTTTTTTATTGATATTACAAAAAATCAGTGTGGTGATGAATCTAAAATCGTTCAACTAATTCACGAAAATAAAATAGAAAAAAACCAGTTATTAAAAATCAACGGACACAATAACGAAATCGCATTAGTAACACCGAGTTGGTTTGTATATCGCAAGGGAGATCAAATGAATGTCTATGTAAAACCGGACGACAGATGGGAAGTAAACGATATTTCAAATCGCCTAGATGAAAGTTTAGAATCTGAAATAAATGAAATATTGGGGAATTTGTAATATACTCATTGTCCTTTAAAATTCGGTTGTAATATATTAGTTGAATAATTGTTTGTCTATTTTTTGTAATTTTTTAAACACGAAATACACGAAAGAAAGCTAACTATCTGTTAAGTCCCGCTAGGGACTATTCACCAAAAAACTTTATTAACCGTATGCTTTAGCTTACGGATCACACGTCTATAACTTATCCAAGTCCCGCAGGGACGACACTTAATTAGCTCCTTCCGTATGCTGGAGCATACAATTAATTAAAGTGTCGTCCCTAGCGGGACTTCTTGATTATTAGCTCTCTCATTATCATACCCCGAAGGGGTATCTCCAATATAGCCGTGCGTGGTGTACTCACCACACACGGAATCAAATGGATAAATGGATAAATGGATAAATTAACAAAAATCAAATTGATAAATTAACACAAAATATAAAATTTAAAATCTAAAATTACAAAATCTGATTTCTCTGATTTCTCTGTGGTTAATAAAAACAAAATAAGGTTAGTTAAAAAATAAACTTGAAACCTTTGAAAAATTTTCACCGAAATATTTCGTTTTTATAAATTCTTTAAGATAAATTATAGTTTCGATTATTGTGTGTTAATCAGGTTAATCAGTTAATCAGAGTGAATCAATTGGCAACCGGAACGAAAGTGAATCTGTACATGTTTGACGTTCTTCTACTGTTGCATTGAAATTTTTTTGTAATAACTTTACACAATCCTGAACGACATACTCCGGCGCACTTGCACCTGCTGAAATTAAAACTTTTTCATCTCCCTTAAACCAATCTGAATTTATATTTTCAGCACCGTCGATCAAAATTGAACGGACTCCAATTGATTCACTTCGTTCCGCCAAACGCTTGCTATTCGAGCTGTTTTTACTGCCGACAATCAACACAATATCAGCAAACGGAGCTAAAATCGCAATTGCTTCTTGACGATGCTGCGTCGCATAACAAATATTCGAATTCGGCTCACAAATAATATTGGGGAATCTTTTTCGTAACAACTCAATCATCGAATAAGTTTCAGTTACAGAAAGTGTCGTTTGAGTCAAAACGACAAGTTTTTCACTGGATTTTAATTTTAGATTGTAAACGTCCGATTCATGCTCAACGAGAATAATCGATTTAGGAGCTTCATTCATCGTGCCGATAACTTCATCATGTCCGCTATGTCCGATCAAAATTATAGTGTAATTTTCTACCGCATATCGTAACACTTCACGATGTACTTTGGCGACAAGAGGACAAGTTGCATCTATCGTTTCAATATTTTTTTGAATTGCAGCAGTACGAATATTCGGAGCTACACCATGAGCTGAAAACATCAATCGTGAACCTTCCGGCACATCTTCTATCGAATCAACAAATTTTACGCCGCGTGATTTAAAGTCATTAACAACCCACGTGTTGTGTACTATCTCATGATAAACATAAAGAGGTAAACCAAAACGAACTATTGCCGCATCAAGCGTTCTTATCGCCATATTAACGCCGGCACAAAAACCTCGCGGATTAGCAAGAAAAATATGCACTTAAATTCACTTAAACCTTAATTTTTAAATCTTAATTTTTAAATCTTAAACCTTAAATCTTAAACTTATTTTCCATTGCTTTTCATATTTTTTAGATAATTGTGTATCTTTGATAAGTATGCAAAAGTGTCTTTAATTCAATTCAAATAAATTAAAAAAAATTCTTGAGAATAAGGATATTTTTCATTAATTATTTTGAAAAGTACAGAAGTATGAAAAGTATATTTAATTGTTGATACTAGATATTAATTGTTGATACTAGACAGTTGTAAGTAACGAATAAATATTCTAAATATTCGTTCTTTTATACTATCCAACTATCAACAATTAACTACATACGAATTTGTTCCGGCATTCAATTAAACGCAGTTGCAAATTCACCAAGTGATACACAAGTTATTGCAAAATCGATAAGCTCATCAAGCTCGTTTATATCTTTGACTTCTCTGATTTGCTTTTGTAATTTTGCTGAAGGGTTACCAAGCCGTCTAGTCAAAAAA